>BNTO01000012.1 GCA_025996655.1 Alphaproteobacteria bacterium | reverse complement strand
CTATGCTCTCTTGACTTTGAGGAATTTCGAGACGAATTGCCTCCGTCGTTCGGGCGTTCCTGTGGTAAATCTGTCTCCTAAAGCCTCCTTCCACACTTCATAATCTTGCTCAAGAATTATACAACAAAAATTTGGGACTAGACATCTATCGACTTTCCTCTGCCCCCCCGTCTTCTTGAGAGAGCTCTGCTTTGTTTACGGTTGAGAAAGCGGATGATAGTAAAAAACGCGCCGTTGCTCGGTAAAGGGCCGTAATGGGCTCTACAGAACAGAAGCGTGCCTAATTTTGGACATAACCTAACGAGCCAAAAAGCTAGGGCTCCCCCTAGAGATAGGTCATTGTGCGAAGAATGTAACTTTATTCCTCGCAAATTACTCTGGCTCTACTAGTTCCCCTGGGGCCTCTAGGACTACGTCTTTTACTTGTTCCTGTATGTTCGGTATCTGTAGTTCCAGTTTTCTATTTTCCGGAGAATTTGTTGGAGAGAAGAAAAGTATATCATCAACGGAACCCTCTTCCTGATCCAGATCTTTCTCTCGCTCTTGAGCTCCGTCATATGTTGGTATTCGACCTCCTCTCTCCGGAGTTGAGTCCGTTCTCTCAACATTTCCTTGGGATTTTGAACTCGGCTGCTGTTTCGAAATCGCTGGCGCTTCTCCATCATTTTCTCCAGTTCTTTCTGAAGATTCTCGCTCTAAGCACTCCTGCAGTAGCAAAACCGATTTATCAACCAGTTCTCGACTACGGTTTTTTAGTACTGGGGTCCTCAGTAACTCGTCATTCGGTATCCTTTTTATGTTTGTTTTCTCTGATTCCTTAAAGGAACGACACACAGAATCCTCTCCACTCTGGTCCGTTATTTTTGCAACCTCCCTTAGCGTTTGCGGAACAAAACTTTCTCCTGTAGGAGTTGAAGAGGTCAACAAAGATTGACAAATCGACTCCTCTTTTATAGTAAAAAACTCCTCCTCGTCACGGAACTCTTTCTCAAAACGGTCCCCTTTGTGCTTAAAAATATCCTTACTATCACTGAAGGAGGGATCGTATCGAAAAATCCTATTTTTACTGCTGATTAAGATAAAAAGATCAACTTTATATCCCAACCCCTCCATATAGGGGATAAACTTCCCCCTGGTCCAAGTCCCCTCGCTCTTTAAGAGAACATAATCCTTGTTCTTTAAAAGAACTTCAGTCTTATCTTTGAAAAGAATCTTAGCTTCGTCTAATCTAACCCGCTTTAAGACATGCGTGTCTTTTGTTACGTGTCCGTCCGGTTCTTGCACACGAATGTTGCTACTGCTTGAATAACCTAAAACGTTCACAAGAAAAAAACTTCCTATAAAAAATTTTCTAGCGTTCACAACGCATAGCACCTCTAAAAATAGCTCAAGGCACATCAAAAGTATGAAACATTTTTTTATCCCACGACAAGATGAAGAATGAACTCTATCTCAAAAAATTGCCCCGAAACAGCTACAATTTTCTTAAAATTTCTCACAAAGTTTTTCCCGTAAAAAGGGGGCGCCTGACCCTCACCCCCACGCCCGAACTATGCACTCCTCCCTTCCAAAAAGTTCCGTCAGCGCCCACACCAGGGCATCCACGCGATCGGGCGACTTCGCCGCTTTCCCCGGCGCAAACGCGCACATTTGCTGTTCTAATTGATAAAGCGGATGATCGTGAAACACGCGCCCTTGCTCGTACAGTGCTGCCATAGGTTCCGCACGCGTCCACTTCCCGCGCGTAGCGTGCACCGCCGCGTAAGGCAGCGTCGCATCAAACGAGCGCAACATCCCCTCCACAAGCGCGCCCCCCTGGTTGACCTCCGCCACAACGCGGTCCGCCTGAAATTCGTGAAACTTTTGCACCACCTTTCGCCCCCAATCGTTAGGATGATACCGCCCGCTCGCGTCGTCCAGCACAAAAGCTTGCCCTTCCCCATTTTTCCCCGCAATAATAATGCCCGTTTCATCGCTCTCCTCGTGATACGTCACCGCCGGATCCACCGCCACCACAACGCGCACAAGGTTTGCCGCTTTTCGGTAGCGAATGTGCCGGCGCGCCCATAGCGCATCGCGATTCTCTTCAAGAAGATCGGCGTAAAGTTCCTGCCGCCCCATGGGGCTGTCTCCAAATTGTTTTTGAACCGACGCAATAAAAGAAGGCGCCAGATTCGCCGCATTTTCAAACGTGGTTCCGCGCGTTAAAACGGTATCCTCCGCGGTCATCAGCGTTTTTAAAAGAGGCAAAGGGCGCGGCGTGGTCGAAATAATGCAGCGCGGCCTGTCCCCCAAGCGCAGCCCCAACATCAGCTGCTCATACAAACAATCGGGATAGCGAAACTTCGCCAACTCATCTACCCAAGCCAAATCAAACTGGGGGCCTCGCAGGTGTTCGTAGTGATCCGCGCCAAACAAATGCCCCACCGCTCCATTCGGCCAACGTACGCAATGTGTCGACACTTCGAAGCGAGGCGCCTCTTGATCGCGCGGTGGATACACAGACAACAAACCGCTCACGCCTTCAATCATGACGTTACGCGCCTCGTCCATCGTCTGGCTAATCAGCGCAATGCGGCGCGAACCCGGCGTAGCGGTCACAAAATGCCGCACCGTTTCCGCACCCGTTCGCGTTTTTCCAAAACCGCGCCCTGCCAAAATAAGCCACGTTTTCCAATCCCCCGGCGGAACTTTTTGATTGTCGCGCGCGTTTTGCGCCCAATCGTAAAAGGCTGGGTCGTACGAAACGGCGGCGTCGGAGTCCGGTTGCGTGCGCTGCCGCGCCTTGAGGAAAAAGGGCAACGACCGCCAAAAACAAGGACGCAAAACAAGCGCTTGAAAAGATAAGAGCGCTTTGTGTTGCCGTCGGCCTAACACTTTGGTTTGTAAAGTGGGAGCAAAGGGTGTGTCTGAAAATAAAGTCATAAAAACCTCCTTAAAAATGAAATGAGACAAGGATGTCGCCGTTGATGCTTGCGAAAAACGCCAAGATTTTGAACAAAAGGGAGATCCCATCAATTCTCTTCGATTATGGATTTATGGAGGCTCGCCCCCGTGTCCTTCATGTTTCGTGAAGAGGAAAGGAAGAGAAGGAATGTGTGGCGGCCGGTTCAAGAAAAGACAGGAACGCCAAGAGAAACTGGGCGGCAGCTTGAGCTCCGTCAACAACCACCGCGAAATGTGTCCGAAGGACTGTCAAGCGCGAAACGCTGCGTGCTGGAATAAGGAAGGGTCTTTTGGGGCGGGGGAAAAAGAGGTAATCAGCCCCTATGCCTCAACGTTGCGCGGCGCTCGCGCTTTGGGGGCGCCCCCCCCTCATGGGATCGCCGCAGGAAGAATGCTAAGGACGTAATCTGGTCTGATTCTCCCGTGCTTTTTATACCGTATCCAGAACGGACCTCTCCCCTCCCAAGTAACATTTATGACGCAGATCAAAACTTATAGCGTTTCAGGTCGATTGGAATAAACCCAGGTGAGAGGGTGCTCTTCCTATATTCGGATTTTATTACAGTTGCTCCGTCTGACTGACCCTCCCCAGATAAGTTGATCCTCCCTTTTTCTACCGGTGGCCCGAATACCAATGGATCGAAGGAGACCGTCGACATCCCGATGCTGAGGTCGCTGCCAGACGGATTCTGCTTTCCACCCACGTTTGCCGACAGCGTCTTGTTTTTTATTGCGTGTTGCTCTAACCTATTTCTCTTTTCTGTGACGACATCACGGTAGTATTCCGCCTTTATATCGTATCCACCTCCTATCCCCCCGATCCAGGTGTGCTGTGGTGGCTGATTTTCAGGCGTGGTCACGCTCAGGGCGTTTCCCTCGGCAACCGGGCCACTTTTCTCTTCTATGAGCTCCCGCGATGCGATCTTAGTATTCGAGTTTTTTTTAGCTTCAAGAGACTTTTTTAGGGCCGATAACTCCTTATCGAGGTCTAGCGGTACCTCTATCCCGAGCATGTATGGGTCGCCAGATCCGACGTCGGTTATCTTTTGATAGCCCTGCTCGACCAGAGACCCTCGCGTGGTCGCCAAGTCTGCACCGAAGTCTAGCAATTTCACTGCCTTAGTCCTTTCTTCGGCGTTTAGGTTTCGGCGTCTCTGTGCTTCCCCTCTGCTTCCAAATGTGGTGCCCGAAAGCCCGCAAAGTCCCGCGCATGCCAGAGCCAGCAGCAAAGTTTTTTTGTCATTCATAAAATCTCCATTAAAGTAAAAAGTCACAGACGTTATCCCTAGGCGACCCGTTAGTTATAGGATATCCTGGAAGTGCTCCATCATACAAACAATAATAGTAAGAAAAAAACGCCGTTGTCAAGAAAATTGTTTCTTGCGAAAGGATCATTCCCGCCTCCCAAGGCACGACGCCTCAAGGGTTATGAGGCGGCCTATCATATCCTTTGCAAATTTTCTACGCTTATCGTTTGTTTTTTGGATTTGCTTCATGATAGGAGGCAAGAAAGGATCCTCAGTTCCCATCAAAGAAGGATCAAATTCAAAGTGGACACCGCTTAGGATGACTTTTCCGCGTCCAACGTTGCATTGAATCACAGCCGGATTATCCCCATCATAAACCGCTAAAATCTCAGCATTTTCCCATTTCCCCTCGAAACTACAGCCGCCATTATAGTACAGCGTACAAAACTCAGCGTTCGGAAACTCCTCTAAACTTTTGCAAAGATAAATATCTTCTGCGCTCGCGCCTTCATGGCTATTTTCAACGTACGGCTTAAAAAGGGGCCCAAAAGCCATGCCATCAAAAAAGCCTAGTTCACGTTTTTCCTTGATTTTTTCGTCGTCCGTTTCAAAATCTATTTCACGGCAGCCGTAGTACGCCCCTGCGCAAATACCAAGAAAAGAACCGCCGCCTTCAACAAAATGACGTATTTTCTCGTTGCCGGCCCCCTTCAACGCACGATCATAAAATTGATCTTCCCCTCCAGGGAAAACAAGCAACGCCGCGTTTGTGAGGACCTCTCCGCATATATCATTTTTGTAAACAAGGGCAATATCGTAGGCGTCCCCCACAAGAGAATGAAACATCGCCTTTGTTTGCATGACGCAATACGCAAGCGCACCTTTATCGGCATAAATCAAAATATTCTTCTTCGTCCTCATAAAAAACCGTAAAGAGGGGCCACAAGCCGCATTATAAACAAAAATTGTGTCCGTTACGTTGAAGTTTTTGTTGAGATTTTTGTTCTGCAAAAATTCTGAGCGTTTTTTAAGCACCAACTTTAGCGTGAACGTCTTTGAGGAAAAAGCCTTTGAAAAATTTGAAAAATCATTCCAAGACGTTGTACACTTATTATAGGGTCGGGAATGGTGGGGAGGATATTTTATGGATGAAACACTCCTAAAACCCTCTACGGACTTTGTTTTCAAGCGCGTTTTTGGGGCGGAGTCCCACAAACGCGTCCTTGTCTGCCTTTTGAACGCCATCCTAAAAGGTAAGCCCCAAATTGCGTCGATTGAACTCGAAAACACCGAAATCCCCAGGGATACAAGCGATGGGAAGGACGTTCGCTTGGATATTCGAGCTCGAACGCCGGAGGGGACGATTTTGTCTATCGAAATTCAGTGCGTCAATAAAGGCGATCTCATCCATAGATCCGCGTTTTATCAAGCGCGCATGATGCCCGCAGAATTAAAGGCGGGTAGGGATTATAACGAAATCCCGAATATGATTTCGATTTGGATCGCGGATTACACAGCGACAAAACGCAAGCATCATACCAACGAAATCGTTTATATGTATAAAAGCAATGAGAAAGACAAAATTGAAATTGCAACGGAAAAGTTTAGGACGTTTATTATTGAGCTGTCGAAAATTGAGTACAAAAATATTCACCACGCGGATATGTTTTCGGTTTGGATGATGTTTATTAAGCATCCAGAAACCATTCCCCAAGAATTTTTGTCGATTCCTGAGGTCCATGAAGCGATGGATGAACTAACAAAATTAAGTTACAACAAGATCGTACGGGCCCAATACGAAGCCCGCCAAAAGCTCATCAACGACGAACACGCTGCCTTTGCTTTTGCAAGAAAAGAGGGACTTAAAGAGGGGATTGCGGAAGGGCTTGAGAAAGGAATTGCAGAAGGACTGGAGAAAGGAATTGCGGAAGGACTGGAGAAAGGAATTGCGGAAGGGCTTGAGAAAGGAATTGCAGAAGGACTGGAGAAAGGACTTGCGGAAGGACTTGAGAAAGGAATTGCGGAAGGACTTGAGAAAGGAATTGCGGAAGGACTTGAGAAAGGTAAAGAAGAAGGAATAAAAGAAGGAATAAAAGAAGGAACAGAGAAAATTGCCCTCTCTATGCTTTCAAAGAATTTCCCCATAGACACAATAGCAACGTGCACCGGCCTCTCGGAAGAAGAAATATTGAAATTGCGCCAATCGTGAGGCGCTGTCCCCATCGCAGCCCTCGCCCTTTGCCCCACTCTTGAATTTAGGCACAAACTCCTCTAGCTTTTTCTTGGCCTCTTTTGTTTTGATCTCCTTGTGAAACATATTCGAAATTTTGCAAGGACGGCACCCGCTTGCAGTCCGCAACGTTTTAGCAGTCAAGGGCCCGCGCTTCAACTATTCCGCGGAGCAATACCGTAGCGGGCCCGATGATACCGTACCGCTTTAGCGGTGCGTTCGCTTTTTTCCTCCGGATGCTGCACCTATCACTTTTGTTGTTAGGTTCGTCGATGTTACGGTCCCCTTTGAAGAATAAGGAGGGAATGTGACAGTTCCCACACTGTAAAGTTGGTGTTTTTCAAGAATAACGTGTTCTTTGTCAAATCCAGGGACAGAGTAGTCCTTGTGTTTGTGGATATAATCGTTCCAATCGCTTACGTAATGCCCGGCCTGGAGATACCTCTCCCCCTGGAATTCCCAAGCATGGGAGCTCCAAAGGTTTTGAAGATTAGCAATACCTTCGTGGGCCATAACAAACGGAATATACCCGGCTTTGTCTTTTTCTTGAACGCGGACCCTCAGCCGCGCTTCATGACCGCTCAGACCCCCTTTATCGAAAAACGGATGTTTTTCCCTTGCATATGTATAGTTACCTGGCTTGTCTTTGTAGACACACTGAGTACAATAACCAGCAAAAGAGATGCCTTCTAATTCGGCACTTGGCCTAACATAATTACAGAATCCATTTCTAGGTTCATATTGATAAAACGGTTTGTAGGTCTTATATGCTTCTTTTTTTTGCAGGTAACCCCATGCTGGATAGTTCGGCTCAACGGCAACTAAATTGCTGACAATCTGAAACCTCTCCCCGTATGCCTTTTTCATTATAGCAAAAAGACAAGCGGCCCTGTGCGCATGTGAGCCTCCATCCTTACTGTCGTGGACTTCATGGTTTCCTATATTGAGGATGATCCGTACATTTCGGTTCTTTAGCATTGTCTTCAGGCAGGTGATAAAAACGATGCAACGGTCGACGTGGCTGTCTTCTGCGCTAGCCTGTACTGAAGTGTGACCACTTACGCTTGTATCATGAGCTTGGTATTTAGTAAAGATATCCCCATTTATAGCCACGATAACCTCTTCATTGTTTTTGCTCTGTGTATGAACATGATCTAGTAAAGCTGGATAATTCTCGTTTTGGCAGTGCGGGTCCGTAATACACACGACGGCGGTTTTTTTTGAAGAATTTCTAAAGTTTTTTTCATCAAATGACTCCAATTTTTTTGCGACTTCTTTTTGCCAAGAAACAAGTTGGTCAAAAGAGCGTGCATTAGCGACGGAGGTCACAGGTTTTTCCAAAGTCATCATAGGACAAGCTTGTCCGTTAGGAAGCTTCCCCTTTTGCAGGTCCCTTAGAGCTTTAACAAGAACTTTTGCGACAAGATTTTCTTGTTTCCGCTCCGCCAGGACCATGTCCTCTGCTATATCCAGCATGAATTGAAAATAATTTCCATCAGAGATCTGCCTAAAACTTCTCGTTGAAGGGTTATAGCTCTTATACGTCAGAAATGCACTTTGTTCGGGAAGAGCCTTCTTTATATTTTCCGCTGCTTGAGCATTATGATTCTTTTTTGCTAAAGCAAGATTCTTCTCCCCTTCCAAAAGCGAAAACAGAGGAGCACTAGCAGCAACGGCAGCTGTTACAACCGTTGCAGCCGTTAATAGTGCCGCACACTGGACTTGAAAAAGAAGTTGTGTTTCTAACCCCTGACATATTCCAAAGACTATCGCGGCTTGTTGTGGAGTCGCTGCTGGAGGACATCGATTATAAACCGAGCTCTCCAATCCAGCACTACAAAACACAAGCGTGACAAACACCTTCTTAAGCATAAAAAAACAGAGACTCATTCAAACTATAGGTTAATTATAGCATCCGTCTACTGTTTATGTCAATAGATGAATTTTTGCCTTCCGACAAACCTTTTTTTGTGAGCCATCGAGCCATGGGGGCGTTGCAACAAGCTCGTGGGATTTTTAGGCTTACCCGGTTAAAGCCAGGAATCTATATTCGTTTAACAGTCCGGAGCCTAAAAATCATCGATCAAAAAGTCGCTCACAACGGAGTTTTTTCCAAAATGTTCCAACAAAAAATAGGGTTGACTTAGGCCGCCCTATCTAAGTCCTCGCCCTTTGCTCCACTCTTGAATTTAGGCGCAAACTCCTCTAGCTTTTTCTTGGCCTCTTTTGTTTTGATCTCCTTGTGAAACATATTCGAAATTTTGCCATTATTGCCCACATTGATCACGGGAAGTCGACGTTAGCGGACAGGCTGATTGAATTTTGCGGGGGCCTCGAATCACGCGAGATGACAAATCAGGTCCTCGATTCGATGGATATCGAACGCGAGCGCGGCATTACCATTAAGGCCCAGACGGTTCGCCTCAACTACACGGCCAAAGACGGTCAGCCCTGTATTTTGAATCTTATTGATACGCCGGGTCACGTTGATTTTTCCTATGAAGTCAGCCGCTCTTTGGCTGCGTGTGAAGGGTCGATTCTTGTCGTCGATGCAAGCCAAGGTGTGGAAGCGCAAACGTTGGCTAATGTTTATCTCGCCATTGAAAATGATCATGAAATTGTTCCGGTCCTTAACAAAATTGATTTACCTGCAGCAGATCCCGAGCGCGTACGCAAGCAAATTGAGGATGTCACAGGGCTTGATACCCAAAATGCGCTTGAAATTTCTGCCAAAACAGGCGATGGCATTCAAGACGTTTTAGAAGCCATTGTGCACGAACTTCCGGCGCCTCAAGTTACAATCGCCGACTATGGCGAAGGGCAAGGGCTGCGCCCGCTTGCAGGTGGTGACGTTTTGGCGGAGCTTCCTCTTAAAGCGTTGCTTGTGGATAGCTGGTACGACGCGTACGCGGGGGTGATTGTGATTGTCCGCATGATTCAAGGCACCCTCAAGGCCGGCATGAAAATTCGCATGATGAGCGCTAAGGCAACGTATGAAGCCGGGCAAGTGGGCTATTTTACTCCCAAACGTGTGGAAACAGACGCCCTCTTTCCGGGCGAAGTGGGCTACATCACCGCCGGCATCAAACAGGTCTCCGATTGCCGCGTGGGCGACACCATCACGGAAGAACGCCGCCTGGCCTCTGCGCCTTTGCCGGGGTTTCACCCGTCCATTCCTGTCGTTTTTTGTAGCTTGTTTCCGTCCGACGCCGATGAATTTGAAAAATTGAGAGATAGCTTGGAAAAGTTGCATTTGAATGATGCGAGTTTTCAGTACGAACCCGAGCATTCCAGCGCCCTAGGCTACGGATTTCGTTGTGGCTTCCTCGGCTTGCTTCACTTAGAAATTTTGCAAGAGCGCCTCGAGCGCGAATTTAACCTCGACCTCATCACAACCGCCCCAAGCGTCGTCTACAAAATGCATATGACGAATGGGACCGTTTTAAATTTGCATAATCCCGCCGACATGCCCGACGTTGTTAAAATCGCGTTCATCGAAGAGCCCTGGATTAAAGCGACGATTTTAGTTCCCGACACCTATCTCGGCGCTATTTTGAACCTGTGCACGGAACGCCGCGGCGAACAAGTCGACATTAATTACGCGGGAAATCGCGTGATGGTCATTTACAAACTGCCACTGAACGAAGTGATTTATGATTTTTATGATCGCCTAAAATCCATCAGCAGCGGCTACGCTTCGTTGGATTACCAACTGGATTGCTACAAAGAAGGCGATTTGGTGAAAGTTTCGGTTCTCGTCAACAGCGAGCCTCTCGACGCGCTCTCCATGATTGTGAACCGCTCGCGCGCGGAATCTCGCGGACGTCTGCTTTGCGTTCGCTTGAAGGATTTGATTCCCAAACAATTGTTCAAGATCGCCATCCAAGCGGCCATTGGCGGAAAAATTATTGCGCGCGAGACGATTTCTCCTATGCGAAAGGATGTGTTGGCCAAGTGTTATGGCGGAGATATTACGCGGAAAAGAAAACTGCTCGATAAACAAAAGGCTGGAAAAAAGCGCATGAAGCAATTTGGTAATGTCGAAATCCCTCAAAGCGCCTTTATTGCCGCTTTAAAAATGGACGAATCCTAGCAAAACTGGGATCTATCCAAAGAGTCTGCCAAGCGCATTGCCCAGCATACCTAAGCCCGTTTGCTGGGGATACCCATACCCCTGGGGCATCATGCCGTAGCCTGTTTGCTGTGGATACATGCCATAACCCTGTGGCATCATGCCGTAACCTGTTTGCTGCATCATACCGTAACCCTGGGGCATTCCGGCCATACTAATTTGAAGAGGACTTCCGCAACGTGGACAAGGTGTCCCCTGTTGTTGATACCCCGGCATCCCCATGCTTGGCATCCCCATACCACCTTGTTGCGGCGTGCCATAGCCCATTGGTGGCGGCGTGCCATAGCCCATTGGTGGCGGCGTGCCATAGCCCATTGGTGGCGGCGTGCCATAGCCCATTGGTGGCGGCGTGCCATAGCCCATTGGTGGCGGCGT
>BNTO01000011.1 GCA_025996655.1 Alphaproteobacteria bacterium | reverse complement strand
ATTAAAGGGAAGAGTCCGGGCTGTTTCAAAGTATTTTAAAACGTTAGAAGAGGCTGTGAAGGTAAGTTGTTACAATATATCGGAGGAGATCGCAAAGATGCAATATTTTCAGGCCGCTTAGCTATATGAAGAGGCGTTGAAGGCGGCTTTGCGGAGGACCGAGGGCCTGATGCGCGCCCTTTAAGAGGCGTTGAAGGTTCGCCTGAAGGTATTTCAGTGCACCAACCAAGATCATCATAAACAGACCACTTTTTCGTCGCTGTGTTTTTGACATGGGTCCAATAGTGGATACCTTCAGTCGTTCCGATATGGGTTATGACGCCAATTAATTCATAAATTTGCCCGGGTACTTTTTTATCTACCAGGTAGGGAGACATAGCAATTTTATCCGGAAACGAGCATTCGTCTAGCACTTTCTCTGTAGTGTCCGTAACCTCGTTATAACGCTTTTTCTCGAGCTTGAACATCAGTACTGGTGGGGTACTTAAAAACTTTGTCTGACTTGTTTCTGTCGTTTGCCCACATTCTTTGCAACACCGACTATTTTTACCTTCATATTTCTGTGCCGTCAGAACTTCTAAACTCGATTTTAGACTTGAAGTTGTCGATAGGTAAGTTATGGGATATTTTTGGAAGGAATTCGTTTGATGATTATTTTCACAGCGTCTAGTGGAAATTTGTACTGCGTCATAAATATCATCTACCACTGATGCGTAAGCTGTTCCGATCAGAGCCGTCCGAAGTGCGGTAAAAAACGCGCAAATAAATATTTCACAGTCTGCGTAACCTTTATGTTCGAAACCAAAAGGGCGTAAAGAAGCTAAGAAAGCTTCAATTGTAGCTTCGCTTGCTCCGCTTCCGCTCATTTCTCTAAACAAGTTTTGTGTCGCCCCTATGAAATTACTTTTGACACCTCTGTAAGTAACCGTATCTTTAAAGCCTTTTTCATGAGTGACTTTGTCTATAGCGTCCAGATCTATTTCCAATATCGCTGCTCTAAATTGTGTAATGCTGTACAACATCTGAAGACCGACGTCGATGTAGCACGTACTGCCTAAATTTGTAAGATTATAAGCTCCAGGGGAGGTTCCTTCAAACTTTCTTTCAAGCGACGCCTTAGCCTGAGCTTGTAATTTTTTTTGGTTGTCTTTCTCCTCTTGTTCACGTTGTTTCGTCGTTTCCGTTCCTAAATGCAAGTACTCATTTCTTAAAGCCTCTATGCCTTCTTTGCCAAATCCCAGAACGTTACCGTATATTTCGATGTCGCTTGCCGCTGCGTCGATACAAATTTTCTGGAGCGCATTTTGCTGGTACTCTACCTCCGAAAATAACCTCACCGAAACTTCCTTTATGACCTTATCGAGATCTGGCGTCCCACCCGCTTCAATGATTTTCCAAATTTCGTCAGCAACTAACTCTGCGAAAATATAGTTTCTGTTCGCTGCGGTATAAAAACGATCAAAAAAATCATAATTTCCGGGCCTATGGTTGGGATTAGAAATTTCTCTAAAAACTGCTATTGATGGCGCGCTTGGCGTTCTGTCTCGGAGAGTTCCGTCCTCTTGAAACCATGCCGTTGCCGATGCTCTCTCTTTTAAGTAACAAATTCGTATTAAAGATGTATTGGTAGTGTATACCTAACGCCAGCGCTGGAAACATCACAAAAATAATGAAAATTTTCTTGATTATATTCCTTAAGAGCGACTAACGAAACCTCCACACGCTATTATAGCACATTTAAAGTGCTCACAGAGAAAAATTGCTAGAAAATTTTTCTATAAACGACCACCGGCCTTTAGCCGGTGGTCGTTTATATTTTTTGAGCAAAAAACAGGTTCCACAAGGGCCAACAGGGGAAATATGCTCTGGAGTCCTTATTTGGTTCCCGTCGAACCAAATCCTCCCATGCTCCGGGCGGTTTCTTCCAAATCGTCTGTGGGCATCCACTCTATGCAGCAAAAAGGCGCAAAAACCATTTGGGCAATGCGCAACCCGCGCTCGACAACGAAAGGCTCCTGCCCAAGGTTGATCATAAGGGCACCGACTTCACCTCTATAATCGGGGTCAATTGTCCCCGGCGCATTCAGAACACACACGCCATATTTAGCCGCTAGCCCCGAGCGCGAGCGGATTTGCGCTTCAAAAGAATGGGGCAGCGCCAACGCGAACCCTAAGGGAATCGCGGCTCGGGTCCCTGGGTCTAGAGTTTGGGGCGCTTCCACGGCAGCAAAAACGTCCATGCCCGCGCTTTGCGCCGTCGCATAAAAGGGATACGAAAGGCCTTCGCCATGTTTTAAAATTTTTAAAGGAATCTGCATTTGAGAAAGAAACAAAATTAGCCTATTTTCTTTTAGACGAAGCGCCGTAGAAGAGCAAGGGAAACGCGAGAGCTTTAAAAATTCTGAGGGAATAGGAGCCCATACACGTCAAAAAGCTGAGACAATGGGGATCCTTTTTTTGGGGGGCAAAAATTTTGTCGCTCAAAAATCCAAAAAACGATTAGAAATGACTTACCGTCAAGGCTTCGGCTGTTTTTTCAATGTCTTTGGCGAAATCTTCCATAGGCTTTAGAAGAGAAAGCAAACTCAGCGGCTTAAAATCCTTAATGTTTAATCCTTTGAGGTCGGCATTGGTGATAGCGCCATTTTTATCCCAAAGAATTTGTTCGCCATTATATTCGTAATAAGGAAAACATTCGAAAGTTTCAGCGTCGGCCGAACGTGAGGCGTCCTCGGGGTTCGAGGCGGCGCTAGAAGAGGCGCTAGACGCTGCGGCCGCCTCTGCTTTTCCCGGAACGAACTTAATAATAAGCTCAGGCTTTGTGCTGTGACGGCAGAAAACATCCTTGTCAGATGCCCCAATTCCCCAAGGGGTAGAAGCGACCACAAAAGATCGGAAGGATTGAAGAATCGCCTTTTTCGCTTGCAGCGGCTCTAAAAAGCCTTTGAGCGATAAATATTTTTCGAGGAATTGCTGAACGTCATGGACCATGACCCTGATGTGAGATGTAGGGGATTTCCGCAGGCACACATTGCACAACGAAACATTTTTTTTATTTAATTCTTCTAAAAACATTTCTAAATTTTCTAGGGAAGTTGCCAGAGTTCGAACTGTTGGAGCCAGAGGGAACAAACAGTCATAGAGAGCAAAAAAGCCTCCCAAATCTACATTGTCTTGCAAGGACAAATCGAAAGGCGAAACAAATTGCGTGGCCGTTTTTGGTTGGAAAAGTTTGAAAAATTCAGCACAGTACGCCTCAATGTAAGGATCAAGCATTTTGCTCCATTGCGCAAAAGAACGCGCAAGGTCTTGAAAGGCTGGGAAAATCTCATCTTTATCCACTGCGATAGGCAAGCCTTCCAAGTTCTCCTCTTCGTCTTCGTCTTCAACAGGGCTGGCCAGAATTTCGGGAAGAGGGGCCTGTGTGAAGAGAGAAAAGAACGCATTCAGTTCCTCTAAGCCTTGAAAAACGCCCTCAAGTTCACGCAAGAAGCGCCCCGAAAAACAAGTCTCAGAAGAAGTCTCCGGCAAAAAACTCCGTATTTTCTTTCCTAAAGCGGAGAGCTTGTCTTCGAGCGAACTCCATTTTTCGCCTAATTCCATCATTCTTGCTTTTTCAAGAGCGCGAGGCCCTGTTCGAAGGTCTTGCATGCCGGCAGAAAAAATAGCGGCTAAAACTTTTGGGAAAAGTTCTGTGGAAAGGCCAAACTGCTGCGCTATTTTTTTTAAAAGAACAATTTTTTCAGCACACTCCAGAGACTGATAGAGCGATTTTCCCATCAAGAAAAGAGGGCGTTTCAATGTTGTAAACGCTTGTACTAACGCGCCTTGGGCAGTTGTAACATCCGCGGAAGCTATTTCGAAGAATGTAGGAGGAAGAGCCGCTAAGCTTTTTTGAAGCGCACGCCAAAGTTTTTGAAACGTCCAAACTTTTTCAAGCAAAACTTGATTATGGAGCAAGCAACTGTTCGTTTTTCCTTCTTGAATAAATTTTTGCAAAGACGGCTCTCTTTCCTGCGCAAGCAGCGGGCCAAATTGCGTTACGTTTTCGGCGAGCTGCGTCAAAAGTGGAGCAAGACTTGAAGCTTCATAAACGGCTTCGCTTTTATAAAGAGGCGGCAAAGCATAATCTTCCGCAAGAATATCTTTGAAAAAATGTTGAAAATTCTCGAGATTTGAGAAAAGCCTACGAATCGTCTTTTCGAGGCCGATTTCAAGGCGAACAACAACAGGCGCTTGCCCCGGTTTCAGATTTTGAGGAAAAAGCGTTTGAAGCGTTCTTAATGTTTCATTAAAAGATTCGAAAAGTGCGTCAAGTGTATGATTTTCAATAAAGGTAATAATATTAGGGCGGAGAAAAGCGTTTTTAAAGGCCTCTTTTTCTTCCACCAAAAGGCGAGATATGTTAGCGATTTGAAAGATCGTGTACGAAGGACGGCGTTTTTCAACCGCAACCTGGGCCGCCTCAAACAAAGGAGGGAATTTTTTGAGTTGCGTCAGAAACGCGATAAACTTTGCCGAGCTTTCTTCTGTTGCCCACGCGGTCCCAAATTTTTCGAAAGTTTCTTGCCCTTTTAAATCTTGAATGATATCCGAAAAAACAGGATAAATTTGACTAAAAAATGAAGAGAGCGCACGCGTATGAGGAATAAAAGGCGTTGTTGCGATCTTTTTCACAAGACCTTGAAGAGAATTTTCTAGGAATTGAAAAACTAAATTTAAATTTTCAAAAGATTGTGTGCGTAATTCTTCCACTGCACAGCTTTCTGTTTCGACTTCTTGAAAGTGCGGCCATTCTATTTCTTTAAGTCCTTCTTCGATTCTTCCAAAAATAGGAAAAATATGCGTGAGATCATGAAAAATCTCTCTCGTATCGGTTATGAATCCTCCTATTTTTTGAAAAAAGTCTTGAAAATCTGCGCCTTCCGAAAAATCTTTATCTTGAAGAAAATGTACAAGAGTTTTGACCTTCCCCGGAGAAGACTCTATTTTTTCTAAAATGGGTTGAAGCCCCTTTTCGATATTCTCAGGGGACGGTTTTTCTTGCAAAGAAACATCCAAGGATTGAGTCAGCGCAAAAACGCCTTTGCCGAGCGTCTCAATCTCGCGCGCGAGCTGATTTAAGAGAACGTTGGCCTCATAAGGATAGGAGAGAACATTACTTTCTTCTTGTATCTGCGAAAAAATCCACTGAATATTTCCGCGTAGGGTATTTGAAGAGAATTCCCCTTCATCAAAGCGGCTGTCCGTCACGTCTCCAACATGCTCTTGAAGCAAAGATTCCTCTTGACTAAGGTCCTGAAGCACAGAAATATTTTCGGAAAGCGTTTTTTGAATCGTCCTACCAACGCCGACCGCCTCATAAAGGCGAGACACAACGGAAGATCTTAAAGTTTTTTTCGGATCCGAAAAAAAAGTAGAAAGCGCTTCAAAAGGCAAATTTTTAAGCGCCTCAGAAAGCCCTACAGCTTGTGCTTGTTCCGGCTGCTTTTTCGCAACTTCTTTCAAATTTTCAAGAGTTTTTTGAAAATAAATTTGGAAAAAATTCTTATGGAGAGAGAACAAAAGCTCATTGACTATGGCTTTGGCAGAAAAAATCTCCTCCTTAAGGAAGGCGGCCTCTTTCCCTAAAGAAAGATTCCGGGCTATTTCTTGGAATTCTCCAAACAAAGTTTGCGGCTGAATAACGCCGGGTTCTCCTATTAAAGTCCCCATAAACCGCGCCTGCGCTTCCGAAAAGAACGGCGTTCCTGCCTCCAAAGCCTGATGTAACAACAATATCTTTTGATAGAGAGACCCCGTTGGTGCCTCCAAAACTTCCGAAAATGTGCCCAAAAGCGAAGGTTGTAAAAGTTCCGCGAGAGCCTCATTCTCTTCTTGCTTTTCTTGAACGTTGCTTATAAGGCTTCGCAGTTGTCCCAAAAGGCTTTGAGTTTCGGCAATATCCGTGTGACGCCCAAAATGCTTGATCAGCGGCACAACATAAAATTCATGAAGCAACTCTTCCACAATGCTGCAAAGGGTGTACTGACGCGGAGAATCCGTTTTCGTCCCTATGAGAGTTTTTATTTTTTCCGAAGAAAAAGGCGGCGTTTTTTTTAGGGTATACAAGACTTTTCGCAAATTCATGATAGCCCGTGCCACAGCGTGAGGATCAAAGCCAAAATAAGTTTTTTGTGCGAGCGTCCGGGCTACCTCTCTTATCCTCGTTTTTAAATCTTCGCAAAGAAGACGCGTTGCATTAGACAACGCATAGATGGTATTATTAATGATATGAGTTAGGAGTTCATCGCACGTTTCCCCATTTTTGTTGGGATCATCAACAAAACGGGCGAGAAGAGGAAGCAATCCTTCCGGACTTGGCGTTTGGTTGGATAGCGTCGCTAGGACGGAATTTAAGACTTCCGCCAAGTTCCCTTGGCCTGCGTCGCTGTAAGTTCCGCCTACGAGATCTTTGAGCCTAGAAAACGTGGAAGGAAACGACATCAATTCCTTATAAATAGCGTTGGTATAACCCCAGATTGTTTTTTTGTCCGAAGAATCGTTAGGCGTGCCCAAGCTTTTCGCTGTTTTTTCGAAAAGAGAGGGATAAGACGAACTGTAACGCGAGGGCGCCTCTGAAAGCAAAAGGCGCATTCTTTCCAGTTTTGAAAATAGAGAAAGATCGCAAAAATCTTCTCCCTTAAAGTCTTGAACCGTGCCAAAAAAATTGTCAACCGCGTTCAGTTCAGGGAAATTTTGAATTTTTTCAAGACAATACGCCAATTTGGCGTAGAGGGATTCATTCCGCGGATAGCGCTCTGTACTGGGCAGTCCTATGGACGTTATAAGATTGTGATAGAGTGCGTCCGAAGAAGCCTGTAGCGCAAAAACTGGGAACAAGAAAGCCCAGAAAAATAAGATTTTAAAACAAGGCACAGCAAAGATATACAAGTTATTGTCTAATAAAAATTATAAGCAACAAATATTCATAAATCGTTAAAGGGTAAAACGGAGGGCTTTGTAAAAAATGGAAAAAAGAACGCCTTCGTTTTTGAAAAACTATTGTACTCTTCCCAAAAATCGCTTACTTTATAAGTATCGCGAGAGTTTTTTAGGCCGTTCCGAAAGATGCCTTCCCATAAGTCTGTTGAAAAAGTGGTGCGTCAAATTAAAAGGCGAACACTTGTAAATAAAGCCCGCATTAGCCGCATCCGCACTTTTGTGAAAAAAGTAGAGGATGAATTGCGTTCTTTTGGGAAAAATGCTGAGATCACCGAGGCGACGATTAAAGCTTCTTTGGTGTCTGCCGAAAAGGAGCTTATGCGGGGCACCAGCCGAGGCGTTCTTCACAAAAACACTGCCGCTCGTAAAGTTTCGCGTCTCCATAGAAAAGCCAAAAAAATTCTAGGAAATTAAGGAGGGGGGGGGAGACTCCTTGTTCGCTTCGGATTTTTGACGGAGGATGTGTGGGCGCGCAACAATTTGAAAAAGAGGGGCCCCCTTCTTTTGATGTGGCGATTTTGGGCGCGGGGCCGTCAGGGCTTTTTGCAACTTCTTTGTGCCGCATGTTGGGGTTGAGCGTTGGGATCTTTGATGCGCTACCGCTTCCGGGGGGCCAATGTGCCGAGCTCTATCCTCAAAAGCCTGTATATGGTGTGCCTGCATTTCAAGGGAGACCCGCGCAAGAGTTGATTGATGGGCTCTATCAACAAGCCCTTTCCTACGCACCACAGTTTTTCTTTAAAGCAAAAGTTGAAGCAGTGCGTGTAAAGTCGAAAATTTTTGAAATTGGGACGGCGACGTCTTGCGCTGAAGCAAAAGGGAGGATTTTTTCGGCGGCGGCCCTTATTCTCGCTACAGGGCTGGGTTCTTTCGCGCCCGTAAAACCAAACGTGCCGCATTTTGAAAATTTTGAAGCGCAGAGCGTTCGCTATGGCGTTCAGGACACTGCCGAATTTCGCAACAAAAATATTATTATTGCAGGAGGTGGCGATGCTGCCCTCGATTGGGCCCTAGAAATGACGCATACAGCCCAGTCCGTTACGCTGGTTCATAGGCGCGACCATTTTCGCTGCTCCGAACAAAAAGAAACCGACCTCAAAACGCAAGAAGATTTGGGGCGCCTTAAGGTCTATCGTTCCAGTCAGCTTGCAGATTTGCTTGGCGAGGCGGGATCTTTGCAAAACGTTGTCCTTACAACGCCGGCGGGGCCCGTTCGCTTACCGGCCGAAAAACTTCTTGTTTTTTTTGGCCTGGCACCGACTCCCGTCCTTTTGATTGACACTTTAGAAATGAAAAATCAAAAAATCGTTATTCAAAGAGACACCTGCGCCACGAACCTGCCCGGCGTTTTGGCCATTGGAGATGCGGTCACTTACGCAAACCGCGCCAATCTTATCATCTCTGGCCTCGGAGAAGCCGCGACGGCCGCGTATTCGGTGTTAAACTTTTTGCGCCCAGATGCAAAAACTCCTGGCCTTTCACCGAGTCTTTCAACCTTTAAAGGAAGCTAAATGTTTTGTTGTCCCTCTCAAAGAGAATCATTCGCGTCGACGCTTGACCAAGACCGCATCTTGCTCAAGAAAACGGCTTGGTGGACGTTTTTTCTTACGTTTTTTCTTATTTTCTTTAAATATGCCGCCTTCGCCACGACGCATTCTCTGGCCGTGAAGGCCTCTGTTTTGGATTCTGTCAAAGATTGTTTTGTTTCTTCTTGCAATATTTTTTTCGTTTTAAAATCTCTCAATCACGCCGATCCGCGCTATCCCTTCGGTGCTGGGAAAATTTCGGCCCTCGCGGCCCTTGTTCAAGCTCTTTTTTTGTTGGGAACAGGCGGATTTTTAATTGTCGAAGCCACTCACACTCTTCAAACGCCGCACACGGTTTCCTACAGTCCTTGGGCCCTTGTTGCTTTTGCGGCCTCGTTCTTCTTGCTTGGCTTTTTGGTCGTGATTCAGACGCGCGCCGCCAAGCGCACGAAACTTTTGGCCGTTCTTGCGGATTCGGCGCATTACAAGTCGGACTTTATTTTTAATGCCAGCACGTTATTTTGTTTGCTTGCCTCTTTTAAATCGCCCTTTTTGGACATCGCTCTTGGCGGCGGGATTGCCCTTTACCTCCTCCTAACAGCTTGGCGCGTGGGGTCTTCCGCCCTTCGCATTCTTTTGGACCAATCCCTTTGCTCCCAAGATCTTCAAAAAATTGAGCAGGCCGTTTTGTTTGCGGAGGGAAAAATCAAGACCATTCGTGCGCACAGCTCCGGCTTTGGAGAATTTATTGTTGTGGAAATTATTGAAAATTCTAACACGCTCACAACGTTTAAAGAAAAACAATGCGCCATTGAACACAGCATTCGTCAACAATTCCCGCGCGCCTTCATTGTTGTCAGCCTTTTTGTTGAGCAAACGCAAGCCGCACAGCAATACGTGCGGCGAAGCGAGCGGGCTTAAAAGGAAGTTGCTGAAGTCTCTTTAGCGTTCCACAAAGAATCTGGCCAACCTTTCAACATTTTCTGAAACACTTGGAGCTCGGCCTCAGATGGTGGAAAAGAGCGCCGTGGGAAGGGGGCCTGGGGACTGCCCGCGCCTTCGATCGGATCGGCGCCGTCTTTTGCCTTATTTTCCACGCCTAAGCCTAGCTGTTTTTGCCGGGCTTCGATAAGTTCAAAATAAACAAGCGTCAAAATTTTCGCGTCAAGCAACGCCCCGTGTTTTTCTCGAGGAACAACAATGTGAAATTTTTTCATCAAAGCGTCAAGGCTTGCTGTTTGGCCTGGAAATTTTTGGCGCGCCAAAGTTAAAGTGTCCAAAGCTTGAGAAAAAGGGAGTGCGGGCAAAGAAAGCGCTTTGAGCTCTTCATTCAAAAAAGCGATGTCGAAACTGGCATTATGAATGACGAGTTGAGAATCCTGAATAAAATCCAAAAACTCCGAAGCAATGGCCGAAAAAGGAGGAAAATCCTTAAGAAATTCCTCCGTAAGGCCTGTTATTTCCGTGACGACGGCGGGGATGTCGCGCTGCGGATGAACGTAGCAATGAAATTCCTTGCCTGTTGGGACAAGGTCCACAAGCTCCACGCAGCCGATTTCAATAATTTTGTCGCCTTTTTTGGGGTAGAGCCCCGTTGTTTCGGTGTCTAAAACAATTTCGCGCATAGCTTTGTACTTCTTATACGTCTAGGCCCCTTGGTGTTACTGTTCTTTTCGATCGGTAATAGGCTCGTCATCTTTCCATAACCCTGCATGCAGCACACAGACCCTTCCGTCTTCTTCTCTTCTAATAAGTCTTCCATATCCGTTCCGTTTGTCATCTTTCCACGAGCCATCATATATTGTCCCATCACAATATTCCATTTTTCCGCGTCCGTCCCGTTTGTCTGCTTTGAAATCTCCGTCATACTTACCATCTCTATACATAAGCATACCATTTCCTTCCTTTAAACCATGGTCAAAATATCCAGCGTACGTTGATCCGTCCTTCAAGCGTAGAATACCCCAGCCGTGCCATCTGTCTTCCAACCAACAGCCGGTATACCAAAACAGATATCCATCTTTGTATGTTTGTTCTCCCTTACCTTGCCTTTTTCCGTTAACCCAATCCCCCTTATCCGTTGATCCGTCAGCTGTCGTCAGAATCCCGGTACCGTGCTTTTTGCCTTTAACCCAATCGCCCTTATACGTTGATCCGTCAGGTTTCGTCAGAGTCCCAGTTCCGTGCTCCTTGCCGTTAACCCATTCGCCATCATAAATTCGTCCATCGTCGTATTTAAGTACGCCCTTTCCGTGTGGTTTACCATTTTTATTGACAGCTCCTTCATATGAGTCTTCTGAAGTGGGATAGGCCAGTATTGCTCTAGCACTGGCTGCCGAGGCAGAGGATCCCTGTGCCTCCCCAACGGGTGTCTCCAATGGTCCGACATACTTGTTCTCAGCATCATTGCCTAAAGCTTTCGAAAGTGCCGTTTTGCTAGCCTCAACATTTGGAACACCTACTAACAAAACAAAAGACGCAACTGTCTCCAACAAAACCCTTTTACTATCTGTCTAGTCCCAAATTCTTGTTGTATAATTCTTGAGCAAGATTATGAAGTGTGGAAGGAGGCTTTAGGAGACAGATTTACCACAGGAACGCCCGAACGACGGAGGCAATTCGTCTCGAAATTCCTCA
>BNTO01000010.1 GCA_025996655.1 Alphaproteobacteria bacterium | reverse complement strand
TTCTAGCTGTCGTTCCTGCAACAAAAAATTCCATTAATTTTAGCTGTTCTTTTTTGCTCAATTTGCAATGTTTTATGTACATACGCGCACCTTAACATAAAAATGTTAGGTGTCAGCCCCTTTTTTTATATGTATCTTCCGTTTCGATTCTCTTTCTCTCTGCTCTATAGTCTCTTCGTAGAAACATATTACGCCTTCGCATCCAGCGGCGAGTTCTTTTTCGTCAATAACTAATTCTTCGTCGTCAATAACTAATTTTTCGCCGTCAATAACTAATTCTTCGCCGTTAGGAGATGCTTCAAATCTCTCGTAATTCGAAAAGGGTATTACATTTCCTGATAAATCTTGCCGTTCGAAAAAAGAATCGTCACTTTCGTTAGCAGAAGAATCGTCACTTTCGTCACTATCACGACTTTCAGAAAGAGTGACCTCGGACAGGGAATTGCTTTCGTCATTCTCTTTGTCTCGAGCACCATATTCAGTAGTCGGGGGATACCTTTCGTCAAAACGGTTCTCTCTCCGCATCCTTATGGCACTTTTCGAATAATTTTTTTCAAAAGCGCGCTTCCCAAAAAGCCATTCTACTTTTATTTTCGTTCTGTCCTCAACACTTTGCCATTCTAGTTCTCCGGCTTCTTCATCACAATATCCCTCACCTATTTGTCTCCGGACTCCAGCATTCTGATCTTTTATTTCTCGTTTTGGTTGTTCCAAATTGAAGCTGGCATTAGCGTTGAAAAGCCCCATAGAAACTTTAAAAAAGTTAACGAGCCGCAAGTTTTTTATTTCTTGGTCCACGCTGGCTTCGGCTTCGATGATGTCTTCTTTGGCGGTGTCCTTAACGGCGTTCTTGCTTATTTCTATAACCTGTCTCAAGCAAACGATGGCATTGGCGTTTGCTATGCCACCGTATCTCTTAAGATTTTCTGCCAATGTGTAAATTAAGACAGAGCAATATTCTAATTTTAAACCCAAATTTTCCCGTAAGTTGTTCCTGAGTTTAGAAAGGTAATAAGAGACTGTATCATAGCGGTCCGAATCGGATAATTTAAAAAATTCCGGAGATAGATCTCTCGGGGATAAATACTTTTCTATAAATCCAGCAATCCCTAAGACATGTAAATTCCTCGGATTATAGGTATCATAAGAAGCCTCTAAAGAGAACTTAGGTTCTATGTAAGTATCCGTTACAACCGCAACGAGAGTATACATAATGACGCGCAAGGCAGCTTTATCCGTAGCTAATACGCTGGGAGTAGCTGTCGTCCATCGATCCAACGTCTCACAGACGGCCTCTTTAGAAACAGGAGAAAGAGGAAAATGCAATTTTTGCATTCCATAAGACCTATCGGTCAGAAATAAACTGAAAACAAAGAAACTTTTTGTAAAAAAGTTGGCCATAATGTGCCTACCTACCTATAAAACTTGTTTAAGCAGAGCCTTATGACGACTCATTTTAATATGAATGAAAGGGGTTTGTCAATATATTTTTTTACTTTCCTCAGCGGTTTTTCCTCTGGTCCAAAAGCGTTCTTTTTTAAAAGGCTTGTGCCTTAAAAATCAACAAAAACTCTCCTTTAGAAAGGTCTTTTTGCTTCAAGGAATCTTAAATTTTTGGTCGGAGTCGGATGAGAAGAGAGAAGTGAAGCGCGGAGCAAAAAAATGAGAAGCGTCTGAATTTAAAAGGAATGTCTTAAATTTCCCTATTCCAAGCCCCATCCTCAATGATGAACTGCGGGCTTTTTTGATCGCGCCATTCATTGATTTGCAAATGTCCAACTAAGGAAAGGTAATCTTTTTTAAGAAGAGCTTCCCCCATTTTCGTGTTTTGGCAGCGAAAAGCGACGGCCGCCAGCGTGTTTCCGGCCTCATCCTCCAAGGTACATTGCAAGTGCCCGGAACCGATGGGGCGGACAAAGGCGGGGCGGGCGCGGTGAAAACAAAAGCGCGGGAGAGGATTTCCTGTGCCAAAGGGTTCCAACTGGGACAGATCTCTCAATAAATCGAGTGTGGCGCCAGAAAGCGATAATTCGGCGTCGATTTCTAAAACAGGTTGAAACGTTTCCATAAATTTCTGAGTTTTTTGCGTGAGGAATTCATAAAAAGCATCCCATTGGGCGCGGGCCAAGGTGAACCCTCCGGCTAGGGCGTGCCCGCCGCCTTTTTCTAAAATTCCCACAGAAACGGCTTCATGAATAAGCACACCTAAATCAAGTCCCTCCAACGAGCGCGCCGACCCTTTGGCCCAAGCGCCGTCAAAAGACGCGACAAAGCAGGGTTTTTGGAACTGATCTTTGAGGCGACTGGCCGCGATCCCCACCAAGCCGGGATGCCACTCTTCGGCGCCGACGAGAAGGACGGGGCGTTTTTGCAGCTGATTTTGTTCAATCTGTTGGAGGGCTTCTTCTAAAAGTTTTTTCTCCATTTTTTGGCGTTTGTCATTGAGTTCGTGAAGTTGCTCGGCTAGGTCTTTTGCGGCCAAATCGTCCTGTTCTGTTAACAATTGCAGGCCCAGTTGGGACGAACCAATGCGCCCGTCCGCGTTAATGCGCGGCCCAAGAGCAAAGCCCAAATGATAAGCCGAAACGGCGCTTTGAATCCCTGCCACTTTCATAAGAGCCGCAAGGCCTAAATTCTGACGTTTGCTCATCAAAATGAGACCACGCCGCACAAAAGCGCGATTGAGCCCTTGGAGCGGCATCACGTCGCAAACGGTGCCAAGTGCGACGAAATCGCAATAATCAATTAAATCGGGTGGCGGGTTTTCTTGCGAGAAAAAATGAGCCTTTTTGAGGGCGCGCTGGAGGGCTACTAAAAACAAAAAAACAACGCCTGCTGCACAGAGCTGCGGCGTATGCAGGACGGGAGGTTGGTCCACGCGATGCGGATTAATCACAGCAACGGCCGGTGGCAACGCCACGCCCGCAGCGTGATGATCCAAAATAATCGCGTCCAACCCCCACGCGCGAGCCGCCTCTATTTCGGCGACGGCTGTCGTTCCGCAATCGACCATAAGCACAAGCTGAGCGCCTTTTTTGTGCAGTGTTTCTAAGGCGGCGAGATTCACGCCATAGCCTTCGGCGAGGCGGTCGGGAATATACGTTTCCACAGGGACGCCGAGCGCGCGAAAATAGCGCACGAGCAGCGCAACCGATGTAGCGCCGTCGACATCGTAATCGCCATAAACAACAATCTTTTCTGCGTTGTGAATCGCCTTTTGGACGCGCTGAACGGCTGTATCGATATCCAAGAGCCGCGACGGATCCGGCATAAGATCTTGAATTTTTGGCGTTAAAAAGGAGGGAATAGCTTCCAACGAAACATGGCGCCCTGCCAAAATGCGCGCCAGACTGTCGCTTAAACCAAATTTTTGCTGTAACGCCAAAATTTTCAGCTCGTCGGCAGACTTAAAAATCCATTGTTTCCCGGAAAGGGAGATCACGCGCGCTCCTGCTTGCGGCCTTATCCTCTAAGTTTAAGTATGAAGGAAAGCACGCGAAGTTCCAAGAAGCGGGGAATGGGGGGCGAGTTTTTTCGTTCTTCATGCGCTTGTTTTCTTGGTGAAAGTGATCCGCTTCGTAAAAGCGAATTTATTCCCCCTCGTTACCGTCGCTCTCTTTTGCTTTCTCCTTTTCTTTTTCGACTTCCTGTGCGCCAAGTTCTTCTAGGGCTATAGCAATCTTAGCCTGAAGCCTTTCTTTGGCGGTCTTCCATAAGCCGGCGGTATCAACGGACAAGTTAGGGTCATAAGAAAAAAATCGAGTACCCGCTCCGACTTCTTGAAAAACATGAGGCGGTGTTTTAGTCTCTTCCTTGTTTAACAGAAAGGCAAGGTATTGTGCGAGTAAGTTCTTTAAAAGCGGTTCTTTCCTTTCGTTTGCTAATGCGAAGAAACTTTGAAATGTCCACTGTTTTGTACCTTCGGTCCACAAGATTTGCTGGAACACGTTACCTCCCTGCCTCAAAAGCCATTCAAGTATGTTAATGGGATAATCGCTGCCCATCGCAATCGCCCAATACAAAAAAGCATTTTTAAAAATTTCTTCTTTCAGCTTGTGGTCAGAAGTTCTCCTTGCCTCGAAAAAATCTCGAAGGTATCTCGTACATGAACAGCAAAATTCACCTCTCCTACCTATCCATTGCTCCGCCCCTTGACCTATAAAATCCGCAAAAACTTTTTCTATGTCAGATCCCGGAGAGGTTAACGTCTCTTCGATAAAAGCTTTAGCCAAATTAAGCCAATCCAGCTCTAACTCCATGAAACAGCCAAAATCCCCTTCGAAAGGATTTACTTTTGTCTTCTTCAAACAAAGAGCCACTAAGTGGGGCAAATCACTTCGTAAGGAACACCTAAGAAGTTCTTCAAAATTTATGGGCGCGGATTCTATAAAATCCCGATGCGAAATGCTTATAAAATCAAAGCACGGCGCGGCTCGGTCATAGTACACGTCCCCTTCCCAACCATATTCCAGTTTAGCGCCAGCTTCTACGAACCACTTTGATAAGGCGGAGTCGCCTCTTATTAAGGCATAAGTCAGAGGGGATACATCCCTTCCGTTGTACGGAAACTTTGCGTTAATTCCTCCATACTGACTCAAAAAAGCTGTTATGGCCTGCCTTATGTTCCCCTTTTCTAGAGCTACTTTGCGCGTTAGATAAGCTATCCAACCCAAAATTGATTTAGCATTCAGATTTTCCGTCGAAGCCCCTTCGTTTATGAGTAGGCTCACGCTTTCTGTCTGGTTCTCGACAAGAGCCCAGTCTAAAGCGTCTAGCCCCGCCTCGTCTTTCTGGTTAAAATTTGCTTTTAAGACAAGCAAATTTTCTAGAAAGGCCCCGTTGTGCCACCGTACCGCCGCGATGACGGGAAAAAGATTCTTCATTTCGTCGTCTAAACACTGAGTAAGAAGAGGATTATTTACTCCCCCTTCCAATTTTTCAAAGAGTTCTCTGAGTTTTTCTAATTTCGTCTCAGCTTTCACATCTGCATTGCAGGCTAAACGGCTTGCGTAAACCAAAATTGAATTAGGATGCAAATTCTCGGCGTGTGCGCCTGCGCTTATAAGGAGGTCAATGCTTTCTTGATCGCTGTTTTTAAGAGCCCAGTCCAAAGCTGTTTTCCCCTCATCATCTTTTAGTTCAAGTTTTGCTTTTAAGGCTACAAGGAAATTTAAGAGCCCGGTGCTGCCGTGTCGAGCCGCGGCAACAACAAGTGGCGAGTCGACCCACACTTCTTCCACCAAGACGGGGACAGGCGTGTTAACACGTCTTTCCTCCAGAAAAAACTTTAGGGCGTCTTTTGCTGCTCTTTTTTCTATTGCGGAAGCGTCGTCATCCTCGGCGATTTCAGCAAACATTCGGAGCATTTCAAAAATGTATTGAGGCTGGAAAGAGTTGGCGTGTTCCTTAAATAAGTCAAAGTACGGCTCGATACTGTGTGACTCAGGTCCCTTGGACAACGCGAAACAAGCAAGTTCGGTTTTAATAATTGGGTCCTTTACTTCCCAAACGAGGTCTGCGAATCCTGCGAACCTGTACTTTTCCCAAAAAGCGTCAACATCCTCGCTACGGCAATCTAGGAGGGTCCCACAGTCACATTTGCTTCGATTGTTCAAGAGAAGAGCTATTGCTTTTTTGTTCCCTTGTTTAAAAAGATGTGAAACGAGGCTTTCGTCACTCCGTTTGAAAGATAGGTCGCAACCCTCCCGCAACTTGGCTTTGAGGTACTCCGCGACCAAATCTTCCCCGTTGTCATCTATTGTCAGCTCGCCCACTGCCTCCCATATTCCAAAAGTTTCCTCCAATTGAAGCACTAGTTCAACTTTTTCCTCTGGCGTTATTTTTTTGTATTCCTCCCTGTAGAAATCTTCCCAAATATCCAGATCGAAGTTCTTTAAAAAAGTTCGGACATTTCCCAACTCGGTTGTAGCAGGAATATACTTACGGACCATCTCTGCCTTTTCTTCGATCCAATAATTAGGCATAAACCGGTAGTCCTGTAACGAGGTGCCAGGGGTTAAGACATTCCTCAATACGGGGTGCCGTAAAGCTTTAATAATAACTTCGAAATCCTCGAGTTTTTTTATTTGCTTTCCCCTCTCCTCCCTCGAAACGTTGTGATCATAAAAGTCGGGATGAAGGTATTGCCGCGACTCTGTGAAGGGTGTTCCGGACGCAGCAGATGAAGAAGACGAACTGGAAGAAGAAGAGAAAGATGAACTGGAGGAAGAGAAAGATGGATTTGATGAAGAACTAGAAGTAGACGAGGAAGACGACGGACTGGAAGAAGTCGAACTGGAAGAAGAAGAGAAAGATGGACTGGATGAAGAGAAAGATGAACTTGAAGAAGAGGAAGATGGACTGGATGAAGAGAAAGATGGACCGAATGAAGAAAAAGTTGGACTGGATGAAGAACTAGAAGTACACGAGAAAGACGACGGACTAGAAGAAGACGATGAAGACGACGAACTGGAAGAAGACGTTGATGAATCGGGAGAATGGGACGTTAAGGAATTTGAACCCTGTGATTGGTTGATTAACAACTGTGAGCGTTCTATCGCTCGGCATTCATCCTTTTCCCATTTCGCTACTACGTGTTTAGGGGCTCCCTCTATTTTTTCTAAGCCGTATTTTCCACGCAAAAGATCTCGGATGAATTGACCAAGTATCCCCCTTTTCAGGGCTGGCAAATGAGCAGTTGAAGTTTTTTGCATTAGGAAGTAAAATGTATAGAAAAGTATCGCAGGAACAGGAACGAGAGCCGCGGAAATGGCTTTTGGTATACTTCCGGTGCTGTCTTTTTCGCGGGCCTTTTCGGCCCTTCGTCGCGCAAGTAAGCCTTCCGCATAGACCTCTTCACCTTCTTCTACAGACTTCGCGGAGTGCAGCAAGTCCTCCGCGAACTTTTTGTCGCTGGGCGTAATATATTTTTCAGGTTCTTGAATGAGCTCGAGACCCGTAGGTTTCGTTAACGCGTTTGGCTCGTCGCCAAGAACGCACAGAAAAACAGTAAAAAGGAGGAAGTGGGATAATTTCATATTCGTATATCTTTTCGAGCTATAGCATGACTATGGCATTGTCTTTATGCATTTTGCAACAAAATTATGAATCTTTGGGCGATAATTTTTTGAACGTCCCTAAAACGAAGGTTCTCTCCCTAAAACGACTGGCCCACGCTAATATAAAATTGAAAGAGGCGGTCGACTTTTTTGCCGTCTTTGTCCTCTCTACGCTGAAAAGGGATCCCCACATCAAAGCGAATGGGGCCAAAACGCGTGAAGTAGCGGATGCCAAGGCCGCCGCCCCACAAAACTTTCCCTGAAAAATTGGGCGTTTTCTTGCGCGAAACCGAACTCATTTCCAAAAAAGCGACAAGCCCCACATCTTTTGAAATGCGAAGGCGCGGTTCGAAACACGCTTCGACAAAGGACGCTCCGCCCACCGGGGTGCCGTCTTCGTCAAGATCGCCGCACAGTTGGTAGCCGTAGGAGCGAATGGAATTACGTCCGCCGCCATAAAAGCGCTTGTCGAGCGGAATAAAGTCGGCATCTCCCACGGCCGTTATCCCCGCGGAGGCGAAAAAGGAGAGAACCGTGGAATTGGCGGCGTTTTCAATATTTTTTTTCAGAGGGATATAGCCGCGAAAGGTTCCAATAAAACGTGTCATCATATGTTTTTTGGAGGTGTCTGAAGGAACTGTGGTCGCGGAGCTAGGCGCGGAAGGAGAGACCGTTGCGACGGCCGTTGAGGCAGCAGAAGGAGCTGTTGCGGCGACAGGGGTTGCGGCTGCGTTTTGTCCTGGGGCGACCGCTCCTTCCGCCGCTTGGGGCGCTTCTGTTTTTTTTTCAACAATTTCTTCAATTTTAGGAAAACCGCCAAAATAAGGGGAAATCTCTAGGGTTATAATCATGCCGGATGTCGGATAGACACGATGATTCGCCTTATGAAACGTGCCCTCCATTTCAATCCCAAAAAGGGTTTGCGTGTGGGTTTTCTTGCGATCCAGCTTGCTATGTTCCCAGGTTGGCAAAAACGAAAAAGAAACTTTTTGGTCCTTTATATAGCCGTTTTGCAAAACGCCAGCCTGGGCCGAAATTTTGTTTCCCTCATAAGCCTTTGTGTTTAAATGTTTCAAGGACGTTTCAAGGTGGACTTTTTGATTGCGCCTAAAAACGTCCGGAATATCTAAAAACCCTGTGGCGGAAAGCTCTTTCAAGCCTGCGCGTACAAGTCCGCCGACATTGCAAGCCTTTTTTAGAAAATTCTTGTGCGTCCACGTACCTGAAACCAAAAATCCTTCGGTCCCGGCCCAATACGCTCCAAGGCCGATCATGCGCGGCGGCGCCTCCACGATAGCCACATTGACGTGAGCCGGTGTTTTTTCGGAAGGGGCGGCTTGGGATGCGAGGACTGGGAGCGCTGCGGCGTTGGCTTCTTTTTTTTCGCCTTTTCCGCTCATTTCTTCACTGGGCGTTGCGGAAATCTTGACTTCCGCGAAGAGGCCCGTCTCAAGCAAATCCAGCTGAGAGTGATTTATTTTGTTGCGCGTTAACATTTTCCCTTCGGAGAACGCAAGGCGATTGACAACAAATTTTTTCGGAACATCCTTTAGACCTTCGACGCTTATGCTTTCGACAGAAACAAGGCCGCCCGATACAAACGGATACGTGACATCAACAGTCTTCGTGATCCGATCAATGTCTAAAATAGGCGCTGAAAATTGGGCGAAAAAAAAGCCCTTTTGTTTCATTTTTTTGGCCAGAAACGCCTTGACAAGAAAAATCTTGGAAGAATCAAAAACATCCCCTTTGCGCAAATAGGGAGTAAGAAAGGGCTCATACGCTTCTGCATTTTGCCCCTCGAGCTTAATGTTTTTGAGGGTATAAGGGGCCCCCAAATGAATTTGGAAAACAAGCGTAAGCTTGGGTGCCGAGCGCACCAAACAGACAATGTCGGCGTCAAAATAGCCCGCCTTGGCGCACTCTTCTTTAATTTTAAGTTGATTTTTCTGCGTGTGTTCCTGCGCCTGCTCCAAAGACGCTACACCTTGATTTTTTTTACGCATAAGGTCCAAGCGCGAAGCAAGATCTTTCAAAAAAGGCGGTAGGATATCGCCCTCAAACACCACTTCGTAGGGGGTGGACGTAACGGTTGACGTGTTTTCAAAAAGGGGATGCCTCCGTTTTTTAGAGGGAGGCTTTTCTTCAGCGGATCCCTGCCAAGATTCTTGGGGAGATTTTTGAAGCGCCTTTGCTTCTAGGTCCTTGGCCCCCCACGAAACAAAAAGAAAAAGAAGAACGCCGCGAAAAATTTTTCTCAAGGGAATACAAAAAACGCCCCTCTCCTTTTACAATAGACAATTCAAGACAAAGTTTCCATCTCCCTCTAGGCCCAATTGAGCGCGCGCAAATGAAAAAAGACCGTAAGGCGAGAGACCAGAAAACTCATAAGCAGCACAAAAAGTGGGACACAGGCCATAACGCCCAAAACTTGTCCAAGAAGCGCGTTCCAGGCCAAACCTTCCAGGCCCAAATATTTTAGGATGAGCATAAAAACGTAGACGGTAGGGCCGGCAATGAGAACCCCGTAAACCCCGCCCCAAAAAGACGCACGAAAAATTTGATATTGAAAAATCCGCGCAATGTAAGAATTTTGGGCGCCGAGAAGTCGCAAGATATCGAGGGACGTGTAGTACGCCTGCAGGGCCGATTTCGTAACAAGAATAACAATCAGCGCGGCACAAAAAAGAATCACGCCGCCTAAAATGAAGGTAACTGCCTTGAGGCTTTTCCCAAAAAACAAAAGCTTTTGCCCCCAAACACTATGATTTTCGATACTTATGTCCGGCGAAATGCTGCGAAGCTGGCTGCGGATTTGCTCAAGGGTAGGCACTTTTTGCGGATCAAAATTAATATCCAAAAGCGTGGGGAAGGGAAAAGACGCGTTGGTGCCTTCGGCGGCGTCACCCGTCCACATTTTTAAAATAGAGCGCAGGCGTTCCGCGGGGACGGGCTCAATACCGAGAGCGCCCATTTTTTTTAATTCTTCCATCGCACGTTGCACTTTTTGATTTTGAAATTGAGGATTGGGATTTTGCAAATTCCTGGGAATTTCTACCGTCATTTTGCATACCCCGCTGTGGCCCCACTTTTGAAAGCCCTGGCTGAAAAGGAACGTGCAGGCGGCCATAAAGGCCAACAGAAAAACGAGAACGCTAAAAACAACCGACAAACTGCGCCGATTTTGACGAGACGTAACAGGAAAGGTTCCACGCAAAAAAGAAAAACTTCGCATTCTTAGGCCTTTTTCTTGTTGAGTTCGTCCGGGATGCCGCTAAAAAGAGTTCCGTCTTGCAAAATGAGGCGGGGATACGGAAACCCTTGGACGAGTTCGTTGTTATGCGTTGCCAAAACGACTGTGGTTCCCATGCGGTGGAGTTCCTCGAAAAGGGCCATGAGGCGAAAAGCGTTTTCGTTGTCCAAGTTGCCCGTGGGCTCGTCAGCCAGCAAAAGCGCTGGCCTTTTGACAACGGCGCGAGCGACGGCGACGCGTTGCTTTTGCCCATCCGACAAAGAATCGGGAAAATAATCCAAAAAATCCGCGAGCCCAACCCAGTCCAACAATTCCTTGGCGTAGGCGCAAGAGCGGGTGTATTTGCTTCCACTGATATGAATGGAAAGCGCTACATTATCGACAATGGAAAGCGTGGGGATGAGGCGGCAATCTTGAAAAATAAGGCCGATGTGTTGGCGAAAAACGGGAAAGTCCGAACGGCTCAGCGAGTCGAGGGGATAGCCAAAAACGCAGACCCGCCCTGACGTTGGTCGAAGTGCACGGTAAAGAATTTTGAGCAGCGACGTTTTGCCCGCGCCACTTTTTCCTACAAGAAAATAAAAATCTCCCGAGTAAATATTATAGGATACGTCGGAAAAAACAGTCTTTCCTTCCTGGTAATGAAGCTGAACCCGCTCGAGGCTGATAATTTCCTTTTGCGGCTTAGAAGCGAGCACGCCGGCCTCCTTACCTTTTTTCTGCGCAGCCTTCCTTACGGCAACGGTACAAAGAAGGGAAGGAAAAGTCAATGTGCTGGGCGCGTATGTATAGCTAAGCGGCTTGAAAAATTTGCAAAAAAAATGTAAACCTTATTAGTGATTTTTGTTAACGGTTTTAATTTGGCTTACAGTACAGATTTTAGAAAGAGGGTATTGGAACATTACGCGAAAAGTAAATCCATGGAGCAAACGGCAAAACTTTTTAAAATAAGCAGGGC
>BNTO01000009.1 GCA_025996655.1 Alphaproteobacteria bacterium | reverse complement strand
CATTAAAGGGAAGAGTCCGGGCTGTTTCAAAGTATTTTAAAACGTTAGAAGAGGCTGTGAAGGTAAGTTGTTACAATATATCGGAGGAGATCGCAAAGATGCAATATTTTCAGGCCGCTTAGCTATATCAAATTTTTCTGAAACGCTTCCGAGTGGTCAAGGCGCAAACAAAGCCGATAACGAACTCTTCAGAAGATGTCGTTCCGGGCTGTCCTTTTAAATAAAAGGCCTTCTCGAACTTTTTAAGATTCTTTCTTGCAACAGCAGCATGTCAAACGAGTGACCAAAGCCGCAAGAAGGGCAGCCAGAGCTTGGGCGCCTAGGAAATAAGGGAGTTGGGACAAAGCCCAGCCTCCATGGTAGAGGGCGACGCCAAAACTACGCGCAATATTCAAGGAGCCATTGGTGATAGGGATGATGCCCAGCAACAAGACCGTCAAGATACTACCAATAGCGATAGGAGCGAGCGAAGCAGCATATTGGGTTGCCAATAAGACAACGAGGACTAAAACGAAGGTACCTACCGTTTCGGCCAAAAAGCCAACCCACAGAGGGCAATGCGTGGGCGAATGTTGGCCCATGCCCGTCAAGGCCAAGCCGTCACTGATATCAAGATGGGAGCAGTTTTGGGCCAAAAGGTAGAGCAAGCCGCCTCCTAGCGCCGCACCCGCCAATTGGCAGAGGACGTACGCCAAGATGTCCTTTCCAGGGAAGCGTCGCGCCAACGCCAAACCCAGCGTAACAGCGGGATTAAGATGACAACCCGAAATCCCCCCAAAGATGAAGGCGCAGGCCATAAGGGTCAATCCAAAAGATAAACTAACGCCTAACCAACCGATGTTTCCTCCCGAAAAAACGGCACTGGTGCACCCTAAAAAGACGAGAAGAAACGTACCGATCGTTTCGGCCATATACTTTTGACAAGAATGTCCACACATAATAAAATCCCTCTAAAAGAAAAAAGACCTAACGACTGATTATGTCACATTTTTCATAAATTTGAATAGAGTTGGATAAAAAGCTTGTTTTCTGCTTCATGAACGGCTTCTGCCCTCTCCCCTTCTTCTAAAGAAGCTCTCTTTTTCCCGTGCGATCGGGGGGAGAGACGATACCTTTTTTTTCCATTTGTTCGACAAGCTTGGCGGCTTTGTTGTAGCCAATTTGAAAATTTCGCTGAATAAAACTAATCGAAACGCGGCCTTCGCGACGAAGCAAATCAACCGCATCTTGAAATAAGTTCTCAGAATCGCCCGAATCACTCTCTTTTTCAAAAAGAGACTCATCTTGTTCGTCCGTAATGCCGTCCACATAATCCGGCTCGCCTTGCGTGCGCAAATACGCCGTAATGGCTTCTACATCGGAATCCGAAACAAAGGGCCCATGCACGCGCTGAATGCGCCCCCCACCGCTCATATAAAGCATATCACCGTGTCCCAACAATTGCTCCGCGCCTTGCTCGCCTAAAATCGTGCGGCTATCAATTTTTGACGTTACTTGAAAGCTGACACGCGTTGGGAAATTCGCTTTAATGGTTCCTGTGATGACGTCGACCGAAGGGCGCTGCGTCGCCATAATGAGGTGAATCCCTGCAGCACGAGCCATTTGGGCAAGGCGTTGAACCGCGGCTTCGATCTCTTTTCCCGCCACCATCATAAGGTCCGCCATTTCGTCGACGACAACAACAATGTAAGATAAAACTTCGTATTCAAGGGACTGGTCTTCAAACAAAGGTTTGCCTGTTTCGGAATCAAAACCCGTTTGGACGCGGCGTTTAAACATATCCCCATTTTTTTGGCCCTCGCGGATTTTTTGGTTGAACCCGTCAATGTTACGTACGCCCATGCGCGACATTGCTTTGTAGCGCGCCTCCATTTCGCGTACCGCCCACTTCAGCGCAAAAATGGCCTTTTTGGGGTCCGTTACCACAGGCGTTAAAAGGTGCGGGATATCGTCATAAACAGACAATTCCAACATTTTGGGGTCCACCATGATGAAGCGGCATTCCTTGGGCGAAAATTTATAAAGAAGGGACAAAATCATGGTATTAATAGAAACAGACTTGCCCGAACCCGTTGTTCCCGCCACTAACAAGTGAGGCATTTTGGCCAAATCGGCAATCACAGGATTCCCCGAAATGTCTTTGCCTAAAATGAGGGGGAGCGCTCCCGAGGAGCTGTGATATTCCTGCGTCGTCAAAAGGGAACGTAAATAAACAATTTTGCGCTTTTCGTTGGGCAATTCAATGCCGATGGCGTTTTTGCCGGGGATATTCGCGATGCGGGCGGAAAGTGCGCTCATGGATCGGGCGATATCGTCAGACAAGCTAATAATGCGGGAGGTTTTAATGCCCGGGGCCGGGCGAAATTCGTATTGTGTAACAACGGGCCCCGGCTGAATGCCAAGAATTGTCCCGTTGACGCCAAATTCGGACAAAACATCGAGCAATTGCTGGGCAGATTCGCTTATTTTTTCACGTGAAACATTCGCTTCCTGAGGATTTTCCTTGACAAGAGAAAGCAAATTTACCGACGGAAAATGATAATGGACCCCGCCCTCAGTGGAAAGACGAGACACATGAGGCGTCGCCTCTTTCTTTTCAGCAAGCGGCGGCACTTTGTGAAAGTCTTCCAGATCTTCCGAAAGAAAAGACTCTTCAGGGACTCGAAAGGGAGAATCCATGGAGAAAAAAGGAACTTTTTTTCGGAATTTCAAGAGACGCATCATTTTCCCCATTTCCATAAAAAAAGTTCGCCCATAAAGATACATTTCGCGAAAGGTTGTGCTGAGGGAATTTTTCCAAAGGAAAAGCGCCATCCAAAAGGTCAAGAAGCGAAAAAGGGAAAAAAAGGAGCGAATGTGATGGTCAAGAAAAAGTTTATAGATTTTTTGGGTGAGGAAAAATCCGAGAACGCCGCCTCTTGGAAGGGGGGCTGGGAGCGTAGGGGAAAGCGTTTGTTTCAAAAAAAAACTTTGATAAAACAAACAAAAAAGGATGAGGGACAAAAAGAAACCAAGGGCTTTTGAAGGAGGGAAAACTCTAGGGACGTGTCTTAAAATTTTAAAACCAAAAATAAAAACGGACAAAAGAAACAGCCAAGACATATCGCCTAAAAGTTGTTTCGCTCCATCAGCAAAAAAAGCGCCACTTTCGCCTAAAAAATTCTGAACGGAGGCCGTTGTCGCGGTGTTCCAAGAGACGTCAGATGGGGTGTACGTTGCCAAAGCAAAGGCGCCCCAAAGCGCCAAAGAAGCAAGGCTAAGGCCGTAGAGTTCCTTGACCCTGTTGCCTAACGTATGCCAAAAACCTGGCGGGAAAAGAGGAAGTTTGGAATCTTTTGAAGATGGCATAGGATCCGACAACCTTTCCTAAAAGCGGCCAAGCGTGGCTGAAGTCCCTCGATCTTAGCGCAGTCCTATTGTCGCTCTCAAGAATTCTCGATTTACGAAACGGCTTCAAAAGATTTGATTTACCAATATCCTAACATTTTCCACCATGCGCCGCCCAGAATACCCCAAATAAGCAAGTAAACAGCGCCTGTAACAACGCCTTGTTTCCACCACAATTTCAATTCAATGTAGCCCGTATTGTAATACAAAGGGCAGGGGGAGGTGGCATAAGGAGTCACAAAACCGCAAAAGGCCGTAATAAAAGCTAGCGTCATACAGCCCAATTTTGGTGGGACGCCGCAGACAATAAGAAGGCCCGCAAAAGCTGAAAACATTGCGCACGCGTGGAGAACATTTCCAGGAATAAAATAACGCGCGAAATAATAAAGGACGGAAACAATAGGCAGCACAGCCTGCCAGCATAATCCGCCAAGCTCGCGTTGTAACAGGGAGGAATAGTACTGAATAAGGCCATATTCGGCTAACTTTCCGGCGATCGCATTCAAAATAGAAAGCCAGATGAAAATGTTCCAAATATCCTTAGCGCCTGTAACATCGTGAATGTCGAGAACATTGGTTAAAAGAAGAAGGCAAAGTCCGCCTAACGCAACAATACCGGTGTGAAAGCCGAGGAAACTACCAAAAATCCAACAGAGGAGCATTCCAAGAAAAATGAAAACCGTTATCCATTCTTTTTGAGACATGGCGGACAGCGTTTCGAGCTGCTGTTGGGCTAATTCTTCCGCATTATCAATTGTCGAAATTTCGGGCGGAAATAATTTATAGATAAGCCAAGGCATAAGCAAAATACAGGCGAGGCAAGGAACACACGCCATCACAAACCATTCGAGCCAGGAAACTTGGACGCCCAGTTTCTCCATAAAATCTTTAAGTAAAGGATTGCTGGCCATTGCCGTTAAAAAAAGGGCGCTAGCCAGTTGATTCGCATGCATCGAACAGAGGCTTAAAAATTGCCCCACGCGTGTTTCGGTATGATTCTTCGGATCGCTGCCTAAAGATTCACTAATGGAAACCGTTAAAGGAATTGTAAGGCACGAGGCCCGCGCTGTGTTGCTTGGGATCATAGGCGAAAGTGCTACTTCGCTTAGCGTGAGGCCATAAGCAAGGCTTAAAGAGCTGTGGCCCATTTTTTGAATGAAAAAGCAAGCCATGCGGTGACCCAAGCCCGTTTTTACAAAAGCTCGTGACGCAATGGAAGCGAAAACAATAAGCCAGCTGACACTTTGGCCAAAGCAATCAAATCCTTCTTTGGGCGTGATGAGCTTAAAAACAAAACAAAGAAAAAAAGCCAGAAGCGTAAGAACCGTGATGGGATACGGTTCCATCAGGATGCCAATAATAAGGGCCATAAAAATGCCAAAAATGGGGAAGGCCCGCGGATCAACGCCTGCAGGTTGGGGAAGGATAGAAATCGCTCCTCCAATGATGACGAGAAGGACGAGAGAAAACCCGGGTTTTAAATGAACATGACGTGGCAAAAAAATGCCCTTCCTTTTTGTATTGCTTTTCATAACTTTTTATAGTTTCCTATGAGTCAAGAAAAGTCAAGAGGGGAAAAGGTGTTGGATGCTCTTTAAAGTAAATTTATGAACGAATGTGTTTCCTTTACGTTTCGTAATATTCATCCATTTTTATTTCCTTCAAAAAATCCTCATCATGAGAGACCACAAGCATGGCGCCGGGATAGTCGCGCAAAATTTGAATAACGTGGTCGCGCGTTTCTAAATCCAAATTGTTTGTGATTTCATCCAAAATTAAAAGTTTTGGCGGATGGGCGGCGATTTGCGCTAACGAAAGGCGGGCTCGTTCGCCTCCCGACAAATTCTCAATCCGTTCTTGAACTTCCTCATTTTTGCGAAATAAAAAATTATTGAGATGCCGACGGACGTCAGCATGATTCCAACAAGGCGCGGCCTCGGCAATAATTTCTAAGGCCGATTTTTTAAGATCCAACGTTTTGTAATGCTGATCCAAAAAACCCATATCTTTGCGTTGTGGGACAACCCATTCCCCCGTTCTTGTCACCGTTGGGTCCATAAAAATCCCTTTGATCAACGTACTTTTTTCACTTCCATTTCGCCCGGTTATTGCCATTCTTGTCGTGGCCCCCACAGACAAGAAAATGTCCGACAGAATGATGGTAGCGCCATAGGCGACGCACCCGTTACGAAGGGACACAAGCGTACCTTGTGCGCTTTTTTGAGCTTCCACATTGAATTTGGGGATAATCTCTTCGGGCAAGCGCATGTGAGAGAGTTGCTCTACCAATTTTTCCTTTTTTTGATTCCTTTTTGTGCGTTGGGCCCCTTGCGCCACCTCAGCTTTCATCGCTTTCAACGCCCCCACTTCGGGCAGCCATTTTCTCTTAGCCACTTTCTTTTTCCCAGAAGCTACGCTTTTTTTGACACGTTCTTGTTCTTTCATTAGGCTTTCGTGAAGGCCTTTTTCTTGACGTTTCAAGGCATCAATCTGAGTTTGCAAAGCGTGACGTTTGACTTTTTGCTCGCGCATGTAAGCGTCATATTTCCCTTGAAAAATTGTGATTTTTTCCTTGTCAATATGCCACAAGATATCCACGCAATGTTGCAGGATTTCTTTATCATGCGTCACAAGGATCGGCACCCCTTGAAAAGAGTGGAGCTTTCGCAAAAGTCCGCATCGATTATCGCGATCTAAATGATTGGTAGGCTCGTCCAACAAAAGCAAATCGGGATTTTCGCCAAGGGCCGCCGACAAAGCCTTATGAAACTTTTCGCCACCACTGCAAGAATCAAAATCTTGGATCATCTGTGGGATATAAGCCGTCCTTATAGGGGAAGCCCTTTCCGCTATCATTTTCAACAGCGAAGATTTCCCGCTGCCATTTCGGCCTATAATCGCAATGCGGTCGCCTGGGAAGATGTGCGCAGAGAAATCTTCAAAGCACGTTTTGTGAGGAAAAGATAAACAGAAATTCTGAATTTGCAAAAAACTCATGATGCTTTTTTCTCTTAATACGAATAAACGGGGGAATTTCCTTTCATTTTTTTTCCGCCCAATAAATGAGACGTTTTAAGAGATCGTCTTCATGAGGAGCAAAAGTTCCTTACTCAAGATACCTGGATTGTAGCGTATTTTTGTGACGGTCCCCAAAAAAATTCTGAAAGTGCCCAACATCCAGAGCTGCAACCGCCAAAATTCTCACGCTTTTTGAGCGGCTCACTTTTTCCAAAATTTCAGAATGCATTTTAGGGACCGTCTAAAAAACTTTAAGAGTCCTCAGAGCAAACGTTCGCTCTTTAATTTTCTCGGGCTGTTCCTTACTGCGCTGGATTTACAATCTTCTCCTTTTTCCAGTCTTTCTTTTCATTCTCATATTCCCATTTTTCTCCTTCTTGACAAAATTTTGGTATATGTCTCGTAATCTTAGCCATTTCCTGTCCGTCCGATCCCGGCACGATATAGCTAATTTTTATGAATTCCTTCTTAAGCAAATCAGGAATAAGGGCAACAACGTCCTCAAGGGTCGAAATTTTTTTTCCATCGATCATACTAATCTTACCGCTTATGTCTTTGAATAAGGAATCGGAATCCGTACCTCCTATATAAACAGCTGTCTTTTTTTCTCCTTTTTCGACGCGGATGTCCGAATTGGTTTCAAACAACGCTGCTCCAGAGAAAGAAAGTATCTTCATGTTGTAAAAATCCTCAAGGAGTTTGGGATAGATAAAAACATCGACTAAACTTCCGTTTCGATAAACTTTGGCTTTGACTTTTTCGCCACCACTCTTTTGCATCAGATCATCAAATTTTTGGAGTTGATCTCCTATATCAACGTCATTAACTTTCACAAGTACATCTCCGGCTTCAACACCATCAGTCTCTCCTTCCTTAAAAGCTGCTAATGTCTTACTAACATACAAAACTTTGTTATTGGCCTCTTTAAATTTTTTGCTGTAATTTTCAGCAAAATCTTTCGGAACAAGGTCTGTTTTTGCAGCATCTTGGATATCGATGTAGTCCATGGTAAAACCACAAAAATAGCGTTTGATGCGTTCTCCATTTTGGAGAGATTTGATAATAGGCTGAACATATTTTATAGGCAAAGCCGCCCCCGAAACAAACTTCCCGCCATACAAAAGTCCCACCACCTTCCCTTCGGACGTGAAGACAGGAGAGCCACTCGCGCCCCCGGTTGTTAGCCCTGAAAATTGGAATGATTGCTCTGGAAAGGGACGCATCCCAAGAATGCTGTTGGTATCAAAGACCGTTCCTGGATACGTCGAAAATTCATTCCCCCACGTGGATCCCATAGCAAAAACATCGGTGTTGACACTCACGTCCTTCTCACTTAATTCAAGGGCAATGCTATCTTGAGGGAGGACTTTAGGATCGACAGAAAGAATCGCTATATCGTAGCAAGGGTCTATGTATTCAAGTTTCGCATCCGTTTTTGTTCCATTCCCATATTTAATTTCATAAGTGCAAACGGCCTTCATTTCCCCAGCAACATGGGCGTTCGTTACAATAAGCCCTTTTTTTAAGTCGACGATGAACCCCGAGCCGAGCCAAGTTTTCCCCCAGTCTCCACGGTCAACGCGAACTTGCCCACAAACATGGATGGTCACAGCGCCTTTACGAATCATGTTTAATAAATCCCTTTGATTGATTTCTTTTGTTTTGTTTAAAAAAATACTGAAGGCCTGCGCGGGAGTTACAAAAAAGCAAGAGGGAAGTGCTGTACAAAGAAGAAAAGACGCAACGTTACAAGGAGATTTCATGTTAAGAAGGTTGTTTTATAAGATCCCATACTTAATTATAAAAACAATTAGCGGAGGATGTCAAGTATTTTTAGACTAATATTTGAAAATTAAGAACAAGTATTTGAAATAACATTAGACCTATTGCGAAAGTCGATTTCGCTGTCGTTAACGTCTTATTTTTCGGAGGGTAATTTTGCTAAAAACCGACTTCCGCAATAGGTCTATTAAAACATGCAAAGGATTTATCCGGTCGAAAATATTTTTCGAAATTATACACCATCCACTAAAGACATTGGATTTTTTCCAAACATACGGCACAACAAAGAGTTTGCTCCCCACCCACTTAAAATATCACAAATCCGTTTAGGGATAATGAATAAAATATCGTTTTACAATTTTTATATTTTGTTTACAATTATTTAATGTTTTTCTGCTACCCCGTGAGGGTGGGTGGGGAACAACCTCTTTGTTGTGCTGTATGTGGGGATTGCATATATTTAAACCAATCGTTGCTGGAAAAAAATGTCCCAACTCTAAAATTTCATGCCCGCGCTTAAATGGCCCCGGATTCCTATTTTACGCTTTAAATAAAAGGCGCTTTCTAACTCTTTTAAGGAGCGCAAAGGATCTCCTTTTTCGGCGGCTTTTTCGGCGGCTCTATAACCGGTTTTGTCAAAATATTTTTCGTTTACCTTTTTATTTAAGCCAATCGCAACGCCTGCATCCACGCCAAGATACGTGTTCGGCGTTAGAAAATATTTCAACCCAATCCCCGGAACAAGACTTAAAAGGTAAGCTTTTATGGGGTCATGCTTGGCATGGAAATAAAATAAAGCCGCATTTTCGTCAGGCTGAAAAGGTTCGCCGGGTTCCATTCCATTCGCTTGAAGAAGTGAAACATTTTTGTCATCTTGCTGCAAAGTAAGGATTTGCTCCACCTTTGTAAAGGTTCCCTCTACGCCAAAAGAAACATAAGCCAAAACATTGGGAAAAACTTTAAACCCAAGCATAAGAGCGCCGCCCAAAGAAACGACGGGCGAAATTTCTGCGTTGTAATGCCCTGTTAAAACACAATCTTTTCGTTCTTTAGAATCTGGGGCGTGTTTCAAGCGAAGTCGAAAAGAGGCTTTTTTGTCTTTGTTATCCTCTTTTTTTTCAACTTTTGCCGTATCATAGAACCCATAGATCTTGAAGCCCATATACAAGCGGCACATCATTTCTCGCCCGCCGCCAACGGCGCCACCAACCAAAAATCCACGTTTTTTTTCTTCGATAAATTTTGCCTGATCGTTTTTCTTCTGGTCGCTGGCCCGAAAATATTCGCCTAAAGTGCTATACGTCAAACCCGTCTGCACTTCGACAAGCCAGCCTGTTGCACGGGGAACTGCTTGCACGTTTCTTGAAAAAAGAAAACTGCCTAAGAACAGAATCTTTCCACAATTTTTCAAAATTTGCGTTTTCTTTTCCGTAAAAGCCTCCATTTTTTATACCGTCCAACTCTCTTGTGAACTAGCTGGGATTTGTCCTTAAGCTTGCAACTTGAGACTGAAGACTCGAAATCTGCGATTGCATACTGGTCATCTGCGATTGCATGCTGCTAACCAGGGATTGCATACTGCTAACCTGAGACTGCATACTGTTAATCTGAGCTTGGTTCGACCCCGTTAAGGTTGTTAAGTCCGATTGATTTGCTTTTTGGGCAATAGAACCACTTAAGGCTGTTAGTGCAGACTGATCCGCTTTAAGGGCAATAGCTGTCGTTAAGGGTGTTAAGGCTGTCTGATCTACTTTCAGCGCGATGGATGTTGTTAAAGACGTCAAGGCGGTTTTGTCTACTTTTTGGGCAAGGGATTCCACTAAGGGTATCAAGAAAGACCTATCAGCAAAGGAACTTCTGAGAGCGTCTAGGTCGACCTGATTTGCTTTAGAATTTATAAGGCCTCTTAATGTTTCTACAACAGCCTGACTTGCTGCTTGAGATAAAAGGGTCGCAAGTTCGGCATTTTTAACTTCTGTCTGAGAAGTTCTTGCCTCCAGCGATTCAATATTATCTTTATTTTTATCTATTTTTCCGAGCAACGAGGCCCCTTGCGAATCGGTTTTTTGATCTACGGCATTAACCTTTCCTTCAAGAATGACAGAAACCTCTTCTGCTGCACTGAGACCTTGTTCGAGGGCCGTTACGCGATCTTTATAGGTTGCATCAGGAACGGGCTCTCCTATGTTTAAGAAATCTTCTTTCCAAGATGCATAATTAATATTGAATCCGATACTTTGTAATATCCCACCCTTCACTTGAGAAAAGGTTTGTAACATGCTCTTTTGGTAAAGAAGATGAGGCAGAATAGGAAGATAGAGCGCTACCTTAGCCTGATTCCAAAAAACTCTCGAAAGAGATAGGCTGAGTGTCTTGTAATCTGCCGTAAACGAAGAAGGCAACCCCAAGAGAATGTCAACTTTTTGCTGCAGTTTTAAGGGGTCTTGCTCTTGGACAATAGCAAAACAATCACGACATGCTGTGTTCATAGCTGCAATTTTTGTTTGAACTGTTTGTCCTAAAGTCAAGACTTCTGTAAGTTTTTTAACCGTATCCTCATTGATGACGGATGGAGGCAAGGAAGCGCGGAGCGGAGAGGAAAGGAGCAAGAGAAAAAGTAAAGCAGAGACGAGCTTTTTAGCGCAGCAGAAAGATAATTTTTTTGGCATATTTTTTTTCTTTCAGAACGAACCGATTCATCGTATTCAGGCAGATATTAAGAAAGTATTAAGAAAGAGTTAACGTTAAGGAAGATTGAAAAATTTTTGAAACATACTCAAAAATTAGGCGCTCTTTGTTTTTTAAAAAGCTTGAAATATTCGCCCTATAATTGATTTTTCTTTTGAGTCACAAGGATAAATCCTTTCCAAAAGCACATAATCTTGTACATTTAGACTAAAAACTGAAAAAATTTTTAATAGAATTCCTATATTTTTTTTGTTAATATTTCTGTATGGGGGAAGGATTCGAGATGTACCATGCGTATTTTATTCGTTGAAGATGATTTTATTACAGGCCAGAGTATGCAGAAACTTCTGCAAAGCGAAGGTTTTATTTGTGATATTTCCAATAATGGCGAAGAGGGCCTAGAAGTTGGGAAATTGTACGAATACGATCTCATTATTTTGGACCTTATGCTTCCTGATATTGATGGCTTTGAAGTCATGCGGCGCCTTCGTGCTTCGCAAATTCGGACACCTATTCTCATTCTTTCGGGGATGGATGACACATCGAATAAAGTGAAAGGGCTCTGTGCTGGGGCGGATGATTATTTGACAAAACCCTACAGCAAAGAGGAACTTCTCGCGCGCATTAACGCCATTGTCCGGCGAACGCACGGGCTTTCTGAGTCCATTATTAAAGTGGGCGATTTGGAAGTCAATTTGCAAACCCGCATTGCGTCTGTTCATGGAAGAGTTTTGAATCTAACAGGCAAAGAATATGCCATTTTGGAATTGCTCGCGATGCGAAAAGGGGC
>BNTO01000008.1 GCA_025996655.1 Alphaproteobacteria bacterium | reverse complement strand
GCACATAATTTTGAAGAAGAAGTTCATGAAATTTTAGCGGCGCAAACCGAAGCTGTGCGCCAAAAACTTAAAAATCCTCTTTTGCACGAACGCCTTTTTTTGGCGTTTATGGGCACCCTTGATGGAGGAAACACGCGCCTTTTGGAAGATTTTGACGCGCCGATGCGCACCCACCTTCAGCCTTCCCAAATTTCCCTCTTATGGAGTGCGCAAGCGTCTCTTTTAAAGAAAAAGGACGCGTCGCCTTCCGAAATTTTGAAGTGCTATGAAAACGCCTACGCGCTTGATGCGAAAAATGTGGAAGCGGCGTGTTTTATTATTTCAAGAGAGCCGGAGCTTACCGCGGTGAAAAAACTTTGCGCGCTTTTGCAGATCGCTCCCAACCTGGCCGTTTTAAGGGCCCTTTATGCAGTCAGCTCCAACTTTAGCCGTCTAGAACTTTACAAAAAAATAGCGCATGCGTTGGAAAAGCAAAAAAAGAATCCAGAGGCCCTTTACATTCTTGCGCATGCGGCTTTTTCGGCGGGGTTATGGGGGGATGCATTGCACCTTTTACGCGAGCTCCATCAACACTTTGCGCCTCTTATAAGCCCACGCGTTGCCACGTTGGAACGCGAAATTTTAAGTTCAAAAGGCGACCCCCATGAAAAAACAGAAGAGGCCTCTCTCTATCGCGATATTTATTCCTGTACGCATTGCCACGCCTCCACGTTGGCTTGGAAAGCTTACTGCGCGCGCTGCGGCCGCCTAAGAAGTTTCGTTTTTGCCGTTTGCGCCCAGGGCGAAGACGACTATCAGAAAAAGACAAGTTCCGAACACGTTTAAAACATTTTCTTTAACCCTTTGCCCTTGGTCAGGACTTTTTAATTCTCGCCCAATCGGCTACAAAACAGCTATCCCAATCCACAGAAGATTCCGGTTGATTTTCACGTATGATAAAAATCCCTAAGCTTTAAGGGCTTTTTTGCAACAGATGCTCGCGGACTTTGGTGGAAAGGAATTTCCTTCCCTGTTTCATTCGCCGTGCATTGTTCCATTAAAATCCGTAATCGCTTGGACTCGTCCCCCACGCTCTTGAATCCAAATACTCATGGCCTTCGACCACCCTCTCTATGTCCTCCGCAACCTTTTTGCCTAGCAGTCCCTTTTCTATCCCAGTAGGTTTCTTTTTCTTCAAAATCGGCCAACAAGTCTTAACGAAGGATATTATCGGGAAGTTCTTTCGGAAAAGTTTCTTCCAATCAAGAGTTAGAAGCAAAAGAGTTTCAATTTCTTCTGCGGGCATGGCCCATAGCAAGCGATCTAGTAGTGCTCCCCAAATCCGCATCCCGCGATACTCTTCCCCTTTAAGTACCCACTCGTACTGGTCTAGTGCTTCCGATTCTGATCTATTGTAGCAAGCCTCCAAGACGTCGCACACTATAAAAGTAAAGCCGTGGTCCCGCGTGTAGTGGCTTACCGACCTTATTTTTTTTTGTTCCAATACTTCGTTTTCAAATACTCCGTGCGCGTCTCTGTCGTCTTGTTCGTAGTGCATCATCCTGACGACTGTTGTGAAGGTGCGTATAATTTTTGGTGTGTCGTCCGCCAGTGTTTGGAGTGCTTTTTCCTTATTTTTGCTCATTACTATTACCATTTGCAATTCTTTCCCTAACGGAGAGAGCCAGTGGGCGCGCAGTTCGTCGCGCATTATTCTCTCTAGGATCAGGAGATTTGTCCTTCCGGCGTATTGTTTTCGCGTGTTTTTAAAATAAAGATGATTTTTCCATGACCAGGTGATCTGACATAGTGCAATCAATATCCGGTTTTTGTCTATGTCACGTGCGATAGAGTATAGCCTTAGTAGCCTTATCACGATGTCGCGTTTCAATCCCAACAATCCGTTCACGACTTCATAGGCTCCTTCGCTGGTGATGGGTAATTCGTTTTTGGCTATAGGTTTCCCCAGATTTTTTTTATTCATGCCGTCGAGCTGTTCTTTTCTCGCTTTGTGCTCGGCCGTTTCGGGGGCTGTCGAGTTCAATAGGATGACTTCGCCGAGGGCGTTTTCCAAGAGTCTTGCTGCATATCGTTCGAGTTTTTCCGCTCGTCGGCATACTACCTTCAAGACCCTCTCTTCCATTTTCCGCTCCTTTACCCGGGCTAACAAAGTGTTGAGATGACCTTTTGATTCGTTGATGACCGCCAATGTATCTCCTAGTTCTTTTCTGTGGTGACTCTCCGTCCAGTAGTAGCGAGTATATGGCTTCTGAGGCTAGTGACCCAGATGGCGTTGCCTATTCTGGCCCCTTCGCTGGCATTAAAAATTTCTCCGACCTCGCCAAGCGGTTACACTTGAGACAAGAATCTTCTCGAGTTGCCCTATGTCAAATTCAGAAGGATTTTCCACTTCGTTTTGAGTCGGACGGCTTTTCTCAGAACCCATTCCAGTTGGACCCGTAAGCATTCCTAAACAATAAAAGGGAATCAGGGGAAGTAAAGATTTGTGGCGCATAAAAAAACCAAGTTAAAAAATCAATCGTTTATTTATACCCCAAAAATCATCAAAAGTGCAACACTTTTTTTACTCTCCGTTCATGATTTTTTAAGAAATGTTCAGGGGGGGCGACGAGCTGGCCTCTCTAAAAATCCGTTTCCTGCCTCCACGTCCTACGGCAATCGCCCCTCCTCTACAAGCCACTCTGCAAATCCTCCACTGGCACCGTTTGCTGTGCATCGACCCCCAGTTTTCGAACCGTCACGGTTTGTTAGCCGTTTCCTTCCGCCCCTGTCCTTCGGCACGTCTACCCCAATTTTTCTAACAATGCGTCCCAGCTTAACTCTTGCCGCGCTCCGGTGCGACGGTCCTTCCATTCGAAAACGCCTTTGTTGACATTCTCCCCCAAAAGGATTTGATGCGGTAGGCCAATAAGGTCCATATCGGAGAATTTAATCCCGGCGCTTTCGGTGCGGTCGTCATACAGCGTTTCGATGCCCCCATCTTGTAACTTTTGATAAAGCTGCTCCGCCTTCTCGCGAATTTTTGGGTTGTCTTTTATGAGAACAATCCCAACCTGAAAGGGCGCCACGGCTTCCGGCCACAGAATTCCGTCTTTGTCATGATGTGCCTCAATCAGCGCGGCGACCAAACGTGACACGCCAATGCCATAAGAGCCCATTTCGGGAAAAAAGGGTTGTCCGTCCTTGCCCATCACCGACAGGCCCATGGATTTCGAATATTTTTGCCCAAAATAAAAAACGTGACCCACCTCAATGCCACGCGCGCAGCGCACGCGCTCGAGCGGAATGGGGCAATGGTTGGGGTCGTGTTTTTCGTCTGCGGCTGTGTAAAGAGTGCTGATGTCGTCGAAGGAAGCGTTGTTTAAATCCAGGGCATCGTAACTTTGGTCATAGAACACCTCACTTTCACCTGTTTCGGCCATAATGTGAAATTCGTGGCTGAGGTCACCGCCGATGGCGCCCGAGTCGGCGCGCACGGGGACGGCCCGCACGCCAAGGCGTTCAAAGGTCCTTAAATAAGACAGAACAATTTTTTTGTAGGCCTGGACGGCGCCGTCTCTGTCGCAGTTGAAGGAATAGCCGTCTTTCATCAAAAATTCTCGCCCGCGCATCACGCCAAAACGAGGACGGATTTCGTCGCGGAATTTCCAGCTGATTTGATACAAAATTGTCGGCAATTGTTTATAACTTTTAATAAAATGCCGCGCAATATCTGTGCAAACTTCCTCGTGTGTTGGGCCATAAAGCATGTCGCGATCATGCCGATCTTTAAGGCGCAGCATTTCCTTGCCATAATCTTCGTAGCGCCCGCTTTCCTGCCATAATTTCGCAGGTTGCAGCGTTGGCATCAAAACGCGGTGGCAGCCAATGCGGTCTTGCTCTTCAGCAATAATTTTTTCAATTTTCGAAAGAACGCGGAACCCTAGCGGCAGCCACGAGTAAATCCCGCTGCATGTTTGATGAATCATTCCGGCGCGTAACATGAGCTGATGCGAAACGACTTGGGCTTCGGCGGGGACCTCCCGAAGCGTTGGGAGGAAGTATTGAGAAAAACGCATTTGTGTCCTTTTTTGGGATTCTTTTTTTGGCAATTCTTGAAAAAAGTCTAAGACAAGAATGTTTTTTCAGCAAGCAGGGAGCCTTGGGCCAAAAACTCGAGGAAAGCCCCACCGCCCGTACAAACATGAGAGAATTTTTCCGCAAAACCTAGTTGCTTCAAGGCGGACAACGTGTCGCCCCCGCCGGCCAAACTGAAAACGTCAGGATTTTGACAAATAAGGGCCGCCACAGCTTTCGAGCCCTGATCAAAAGACGGATGCTCTGCCACGCCCAGAGTCCCATTCCAAATAACGGTGTGCGCCTTTTTCAAAAAAGGAGCGAAAACCTTCACGGTTTGGGGGCCAATGTCGAAGGCGGCAACGTCGGGGGGAAAGCCCTGGGCGCTATCAAGCGCAAAGATAGATTCGGACGCAGCGTTGTCCAAGCTTTTGGCGGCGCGGACATCCACAGGTAACACAATTTTTGTCGTATATTTTTGCATGAGGGCCTGGGCTTCTTTCACGAATTCGGGCTCGTAAAGCGATTGACCTATGGCAAGCCTTTGGGCCGCAAAAAAGGTGTGGACCATGGCGCCCCCCAAAAGAAGGAAATCAACTTTCGGAAGCAAATTTTCCAAAATGGGAAATTTTGAAGAAACTTTAGCGCCCCCCACAATGGCGACGACAGGGCGCTGTGGTGCATCTAGGGCCTTTTTGAGCGCTTGAATTTCCGTTTGAAAATGGAAGCCTGGGAGCGTGGGCAAGTGGCGCGCGACGCCTGTGACGGACGCGTGATCGCGATGCGCACAGGAAAAGGCCTCATTGACAAAAACATCCCCAAACGCGGCTAAGCGGCGCGCCAACGCATCATCGCACGTCTTTTCTCCAGGCCAAAAACGACTGTTATCAAGAAGAATGAGATCGCTTTGAGGAACGCTCTTTATTTTTTCGGAGAGATTGTCTTCAAACAAATCGAAGAGAAAAACTTTGCGCTCTAAAGAATGCGCAATCTCTGGAAGAAAAGGTTCAAAGGAAAAGCTCTTGCGCACTTTAGGATCCGCCAAATTTTCTTTTTTAGGATCCTTAAAATGAGACATCAAAATGACGCGTGCGCCCTCTTGACGCAAGAAATCAAGAGTGGGGCGTGCTGCCACAATGCGCGTAGCATCTTCGATGTGCCCACCTTGCCCAGGAACATTAAAATCGACACGAACAAGAACCGTCTTATGGGCAACCGGAAAAGAGCGAAGCGTTTGAATCATGAAAACCTTGAATTATTTTTTGCGAAAATCATCGAGAGAAACAACATTCGTGCGTGCCGTGTCTTTCTTTTTGGGGCCGTCGCCTGACTCCGTTTCGTTTGGCGTTCGAGCCTCTTCCGACGTTTCATAGATGGGCTCAAATTGCAACCCAAACTTGACCGAAGGATCGACAAAATTGATTAACGCAATAAAAGGAACTGTAATGCGCTCACTGATATCGTCAAACAGCAACGTCACCGAAAAACGATCATGTTCCACTTCCAAATCCCAAAAATCATACTGAAGGACAATGGTCATCTCCGTAGGGTATTCTTTCAGGAGATATTCCGGCATTTTGACCCACGGATGATCAGTAACAAACGTGATATAGAAATGGTGGGGTTCGGGCAAATCCTGATGAACGACATCCATTAAAATATCACGAACGACTTGCCGCAGCGCCTTTTGAAGAACGGCGTCGTAGTCAAGTATTCTGTTTTTTTTCAGCATGAGCATCGGGCTCTTTCTTATGTATGGCTTCATTATCTTACAAAAGGAAAGATTTTTCCAGCTGTTTGTGGAAAATGTGGAAGAACCTGTCTTCATATGCTGGAAGGACTGTGGAGAGTTTCCTTCTTTTCAGAAAAAACCAGGAAGCTTAGCCGTCATTTTTGTGTGTAGTTATGCCTTTTGGCGCTTTTTAATTGATTTTTGGAAAGAATCTCCGCATTACGCCGGCTTCACCGTCGGGCAAATCCTTTGCGTTCCCATGGTTCTTGCCGGCGGCTTGGCTCTTTTTAGAAGTTTTAAGAGTAGAGTCAAACCTATAAAAACAAACCCGCAACGCACCTGAGCAAAGCGAGTTTTTTGGAATAGACCCGCCTTACGTATTCATAGTCTGAAAGAAATCTTGGTTGCACTTTGTGAGGCGGATTTTGTCCAGCAAAAACTCCATCGCCTCCGTAGTTCCCATGGGGTTTAAAATGCGGCGGAGGACCCACATTTTCGACAAATCGGCTTTGTCCACCAGCAACTCCTCTTTGCGCGTCCCCGATTTACTGATATCAATAGCAGGAAATGTGCGCTTGTCCGACAACTTTCGGTCGAGCACAATCTCCGCATTCCCCGTCCCCTTAAACTCCTCAAAAATCACTTCATCCATGCGCGATCCCGTTTCGATAAGAGCGGTTGCAATAATCGTGAGAGACCCACCCTCTTCAATATTACGCGCCGCCCCAAAAAAGCGCTTGGGCTTTTGAAGCGCGTTCGCATCGACGCCACCCGTCAAAACTTTCCCAGACGACGGAACAACCGTATTATAAGCGCGCGCTAAACGCGTAATGGAATCGAGCAAAACAACGACATCGCGCCCACTTTCCACAAGGCGTTTCGCCTTTTCCAGCGCCATTTCGAGAACCTGCACGTGGCGCGTCGCGGGCTCATCAAAAGTCGAGCTAATCACTTCGCCCTTTACCGAACGTGCCATATCCGTCACTTCCTCAGGGCGCTCATCAATCAGCAAAACCATGAGATAAACTTCGGGGTGATTTATCGCTATAGAATGCGCCAAATTCTGGAGCATAACCGTTTTTCCCGTGCGTGGCGGCGCCACAATAAGGGCGCGCTGCCCCTTTCCAAGGGGTGAAACAAGCTCAATAACGCGCGGGGTAAGATCCCGGCTTTGGCCGCCAAAGGCCTGGCTGGCGTCAAGTTCTAAATGGATTTTTTTCGTTGGATAAAGCGGCGTTAAGTTGTCAAAATTTACGCGATGAAAAGAGCGGTCGGCCTCCTCAAAATTAATTTTCGTCACTTTTAGAAGCGAAAAATATTTTTCATTATCGCGCGGCGCCTTGACTTCGCCCTCAACCGTATCCCCCGTGCGCAGACAGAATTTTTTGACGCAATGCGGGGCGACATAAACATCATCCGGTCCCGGCAAATAATTCGCCTCTTTCGATCGCAAAAACCCGAACCCCTCTTGAAGGACTTCGATGACGCCCTCGCAATAAATCGTTTCCCCGCGTTCGGCGTGTTTTTTTAAAATAGAATAAATAAGTTCTTGTTTGCGCAGGGTGGCGGCATTTTCAACGTCATAGCGCTTCGAAACAGAAATGAGCTCAGAAAGAGGACAACTCTTCAATTCTTTTAAATTCATTTTTCCTTTAGATTGAGAATGGCGAGAAAAAGCCAAAAAACAAAGCCTGGTGCGCTCGAGAGGAGTCGAACCCCTAACCTTCAGATCCGTAGTCTGACGCTCTATCCAATTGAGCTACGAGCGCCCCTTGTATTGACGTTAGGGAAAAATTGCCGGATACGCAACACTTTTTACCAAAAAAGAGGCCGCCCTTTTATTTTTTTGTCGCTTTATGTCTAGGGGCGGCGTTGAAGAGGTGCTTGGGGGCGGGTTGGTTTGGAGCGCTGGAAACAATTTTCTTGACAGGGGAGATCCCTCTTGTTACACATGAAGGGTGTTCGGCGCATGTCTCAAGTATCGTAAATCGATTATCTTGGAATAGCGCTTGTGTTTTTTACTTTATAGGAGATTTTATGAATTTGAAAAAAACTTTGCTGGTAGCTCTCGCGGGCTCTATCCCTTGCGTTTTCATGAGCAGCGCCATTGGGAGCACAGACGTACAGCTCGGTGGTGGTACCCTAGCGTCGAATGTGACGGGAGAGCCTAAGGTGGCCAGGATCCAAGAACTAGAAAGGCAACTTAACGAGGCAAAGGAAGACAAAGAAAAACTGCGGAAGGACAACGAAGATAAGGCTGGAAAGTTAATCACGGCGCACGAGAAGTACACCACGGTGGCCGAGAAGCTAGAAGTCTTGAGGGAAGAGGGAAATCGTTTGATGACCGAATTAACTGAATACAAACAGAAAAGTGCAATATTAGAGGAACGGTTTAACACTTCCGCAGCCAAAAACGAGGCTTTAATCGCACAACTTGCAGCTTCTCAAAAAGATTACGCCGACTCGAAAACTCGTATATCCGAAACGCAAACAGATTTAACCGTACAAACACGCGAAAATGAGCTTTTGAAAACGAAAAATGAAAATTTGAGAAAGGAACGCGACGATAACAGGGAGGAAAAGGAACGTTTGGTGAAGCAAACGCAGGACCAGGTGGCGCGAATTGAAAAACTTACGAAGAACCTAAACGAAACAATAACCCAGAAAAGCGCCCTGGAAGTCAGCCTAAAAGAACTAAGCGGAACCCGAGGAAGGGGCGGCTCAACCGCAATGAAATTGTCCTCGTTGCCTCAAGAACTGAAATTGCTGCTTACAAACGTCGCCAACGGGGAAGGGGCCGCCACCACTATGCTTGGTTTCGCTGACTGTGGCGCGCAAGTATATCTGGGCACCGCAGCGACCGTCGAAAAAGCCAAAGGTCTTTTAGAAGTCGTACAAAAAGAAAAATGGATACAACAAACCCCGTCATATCCCGATGACGAAAAGGCGGCCGAAGAAGACGAAAAAGAAAAAGCGGTGCCCGAACTCTTTTTGCCCGAGATCCTGAACAAGGTTATCGTTGAAAGCGCAACAGAACACCACGATGACGCGCCTATAGTCGGATTCGAGCCAGGTTGGGTTGTGGTGTATCACAGCAACACACAAGCGGTATCAGACGTTAAAAAACTACTGCAATTCGGAAACTACGTGAGTTTCAGACAGTGAACGTATCACGCAAGATAAAGCAAACCCTATGACCTTGACTGGACCCTTAATACCGACCCTAAGGTACAAGGCTACGCCAAGAAAAGACCGAGGAAGACGTGATCTACAATTAAGATCCGACTTCTTCCCGAGGCTATTTGCGCGTGTTCCCTGATTTTCTCGGAAGCTCCCGTGCCTCTTATGCCAAACTGCTCCTGATGCCTCCGATGATATCCTGCAATGATCTATTCTGGTCCGTTCACGAAAAATCGTTTGAGTTCTTATGAGCGGCGTTTGGTATAATGTTCCAAGGATCGAGGAGATTTCTTCCACGTTGAGGCGACATACACGTCGCTCAGAAATCTCTTTTTTTTAGAAAGGCTGAAGAATCACAAAACCGTACGAAGGCGGTTTAAAGATGTCTTGCAAGGAATGGAAAACGCCGACATTCAACATGGGTTTAGCATAAATGTTCATAATTTTTTAATTTGTTTTTATTATATTGGTACTACTGGATTCATGCATTAGTACTAAAGGCTTATGAGTTTTAAAAGAATTTTTCTGATAGCTCTTGCGGGCACGGTATCGTGTGGAAACGCAAGCAAGAAAGTTGGAAGTACCGAAACGGAATCTCTGGGAGAATCTTCAAAATCTGTACTTAAGCAAGAAGCATACGGAACGGAGAAAGAAATTGTCCTAGAAGAAAAGCTCAGAGAGTCTGACACTGCAAAATTTTGTGAGGGATCGCCTGACCCTAGCGAGAAAGGGAGCAGCGGGTCAAGCAGCGACGAGACCATCCAGATATCGAAAATCGCCTATTTTTTGCAGAAAGAGCGCGTCGAAATATTAGAGGAAGAATGTAGAGAAATGAATCAACGCATTAAAGACTTGAATCAAGAAGCGTTGGCTTGCGAAAACGTCATGTTGTTTCATGAAAACAAAGAGAACGCTGAAGAGCGCACAATTTGGATTGCGTTCTACGACAAGTTAGTTGACGAGAACATAGAATTGGTTCAAAAAAACAGCGCGTTAACGAATCGCGTTAAAGATCTTCGCGCCCAGTTAAAAAACATGGCCAAAACTTCGGAAGGTGTAGACGAGGGAGATCCTCCGCAGAAAGAAGTTTTGGGCGAGATTCCAGGAGCGCAGAAGCGAAATAAATTGACAACACATGGACATTCGAGTGCTGAAGCAGCGAACAAAAAATCTGCTTCTGAGGAATTATATGAGGGCTCTCATGTCCCTCTCTGGAATTGGGGCAAAGGAATGTGGAGAAAAGGTAGTATTCAAATATCTAAAAGCGAATATTTTGAGAGGAAAGAGCGAACCCAAAGGTTAGAAAAAGAACGTGGCGAACTACATCAACGCATTAAAGACTTGAGCAAAAATACCTTGGCTATAGAAAATGTCCTTTTGCTTCACGAACAAAGGGACTTAATTGAAGAGAACACCGTTTGGTTGGAATGCTACGAAGAGTTATCGGACAGGAACGTTGCTTTGGCGAAAGAAAACAGCGCGCTAGAGAATAGGATAAAAACTCTTCAAGCCCAGTTAAAAGACAAAGAAGACAAGTAGGCCCCATGTCACAAGGTCATCGTTTTTTGCCACCGGAATGAAGAAACTTATGTTCTAAAAACGACGCGTAAGTCCCTTCACTTCCCAGCGTTATAATTCTTAAGAATGCGCGCTTTGTCGCGGTTCCAATCCCTCTCTTTGAGCGTTTCTCTTTTGTCCCCCACGTTTTTCCCCTGTGCAAGAGCCATTTTTATTTTTATAAATCCCTTCGGATTAAAAAACAGCGACAAAGGAACAATGGTAAGGCCCTTTTTGCGAATAGCGCCGAGCCACTTATTGGATTCTTTTTTGTGCAAAAGTATTTTGCGGGGGCGCTTGGGTTCGTGATTAAACTGGCGGGCCAGCTCGTAAATGGGGATGTTGGCGTTGAAGAGGAAAAGGGAGCCCGCATCCGCCCCATGCGACATCTCACCGACAAAGGCCTCACTAATACTGCAGCGGTTTTGCCGAAGCGACTTGACTTCAGATCCCGTCAAAACGACGCCAGCCTCAAGAAATTCTAAAAGAGAATAATTAAACGAAGCTTTACGATTTTCTGCCACCGTTTTAAAAGAGGATTCTTTTTTTTTAGCCATGATAACGCCTCAGAGCCCGTTCCGGAAAATGCCGCGAGAAGTAAGTCTAGCAAAAGAGAGGGCGTTATGCGAAAAAGAAAAAATTTGCCTCATGATAGGCGCCGCCATGTTGTGCCCTCGGAAGAATCTTCAAGGGCAATGCCTTGTTTTAATAAATTTTCGCGGATGCAATCGGCTTGGAGGAAATCTTTTTCGGCGCGGGCTTTATTGCGGGCGTCGATTTGTTCTTGAATTGTGGCGTCACCTTCGTCGTTTGGGGTTCTTCCGCCTTGAAACCAAGTTTCTGCCGACTGATACAAAACACCCAGCTGGTGTCCGCCCCAAACAAGAGCTTCCGCCAAAGTTTTTGTCGGATTTTTCTCGAGGGCTTGAACCAATTTTGTAAGTTGTTGCATGGCCAAAGGCGTATTCATATCCTCCTCAAGCGCTTTTTGAAACGGTGCCAAGAAGGCTTGCGCCTCTTCAGAGAGATCGGTAAAGCGCGCGGGAGTTTCTTCGTCCAAAGGGAAAGTCGCAAGGGCTCTGTACCACCGATTCAAAAGTTGCTGCGTGGCGACGACAACTTTGTCCGTCCAATGGAGAGGTTGGCGATAATGCGCCGACAAAAGAGCTAAACGAATAACTTCGGGGTTGACTTGGGCCAATAGCGAACGGACTGTTATAAAATTCTCAAGAGATTTAGACATTTTCTGGCCTTCGACCGTCAAATGCCCGTTATGCATCCAAAATCGG
>BNTO01000007.1 GCA_025996655.1 Alphaproteobacteria bacterium | reverse complement strand
CACGTTTCCTCAAAAATAAAAGGAGAAATTTCTTGAAGATCCAAAGGTTCGTAAGCGAGGATGTGCGTGTCATACCAGGTCTCATCCATAAACTTTGTGGCAAATGTTCTTAAAATGCCGGAGACATTCTCTTGTATTTTCTTGAATTCAGGGATTTTTTCGAAAAGACGGCAGTAGCTGTCCGGCGCCTGAAGAAGGCTAGGCGCGAGCGGAACCATGAGACGGTCAAGTTGCGCGAAAATCCCATCGTCCGCCTTATAAAATTCCAAAACCGTTTGAAGGGTTTCTTCATTCATATTGCTCCAGTTTTCGTAGACAGGACTTGTCTCAGGCGAAGCGGGGTCGTGCAAGGCGTCTATCAGAACTTTGGCCAGCGCAAGATCAAAATTTTTCCTATGAAGGATTTCAGCGACTTCGTAGTGGCAATATTTATCTAAAACAGCGCGCATCGTCGTCACTTTTGCGGAAAAGGTTTCGAAAATTCTGTTTACAGGAGCAAGCGCCGCAAAAATTTCTGCCGTTGGGCACCGGGAGCAAAAATCATGCGCTAAAACTAACTGAGCGCTAAAATGCGCCGTTTCGCGCAAAGAAAACGGAAGGAACATAAGCACTTTGTAAAACTCAAATGTTTCTATGTACGAAAAGTGAGCGTTTTCTAAGGTCGTGGCCAAATTTTCCAAAGAAGCCCCCAATTTCTCCAACTCCGCCATGCCTTTTGTGAGCGCCGCAGGAATCTCCGCACAGAGATACTGGTGCGGGTGAACAACGCGGGTTGTGGCAATAAAATCGGAGGCAAGACCCGTTTGAAGCGCCTCTAAGAAGAGGTCCAGCAACCAGAGACGCGTGTTGAGTTCTTCTTCGATTTCCCGCGCACCGCAATGCGCCTCAGCGGCCTCAACCCACAAATCTTGGAACGCTTGCCATGGATGAAAATCCGCATTTCTCTTTTCCCAAAATTGCGCCACCTGAGCTTTAAAGGAAGCGCTGTTGATAAAATCTCTTACCGCTTCAGGACCCTTTTGGCTAAGGAGGGTGATGTTTTGTTCAAGCAAACTGAGGCGATCCCCCACGCTATATAATTGATACGTTGCACGCGAGCAACAAAAATCTTCAAGATTTTTCTGAAGCGTTTGAAGGCCGTCCGCAATCTTGGCGAAAAGGGACGGTAACTCTTGCAAAATCAATTGATTTTCGGAATCTGTACAGAAAAGACACGTTTGAAAAAGTTCAAACGATTTTGGCAAACCCAAACTCAGTCTTGTAAAGGCCGCCTGAAAAGCCTGCAGCCGCACAAATGTTTCGTCATGATAATCACGCAGCACGCTTTGTGCGAGAATTTCCCATGCGCGCTCCAGCGTTTGTTCAAAATGCGCCACGCGCTGGACTAAATGCCGCATAAGAAGGGGCCGCGGCAGCACGGGCTCCTCAAGGGGCACAAAAACGGCCTTGGCGCGAATATCCGGCGTTAAAATTTCTAGCGTATCCAAAACATTTTCTTGGAGTGCTTCCAAAAACTGAAGCATGTCCTGAACGGAACGTGCCTCCTCGTGCGGCAATGCGCAAGTATAAAGAGTTTCGTGGGGATCTTCCGCGAGATTTTCCAACGTTTCAGACATGCTTTGCATGTTGTCTGTTGTGTTTTCGAGTTTTTCCAAAAAGATTTGATGCTCCGTCGGCTCCTCTTCGGCGGCAGATTTATAATTGAGATTGCGTTGTAATCCCGCAGCGCTTGCTTCAAACGCCCGCATAAGGTGATCGAAAATTGGAACTACCCTCATAAGAGGCTGATTCCTCTCTTGACAAGGCGTGAGCTCCTTGACCTTTTCAAAAAAGGCCGCCTGCGTTTCTGAGCTTTGTGCGAGCGTTTTTGCCAAAAGAATGGGGGCACATGCATTTTTGAGGGCGAGCTCCTCAAACTCCATCGGCTCCAAAAGCGCCGCAAGCGCTTGCATTGTGGCGGCTTTTTCTTGCAAAACGGGCAATAAAACGACGTGCTGCCGCAGTGGCGGTAGGGTTGAAACCGCCAACGTTATTTTTTGAAGCGCATTCTGAAGCCGCTCAAAATCAGCCGCAATCAAAAAAGTTGTGTATTCTGCGGGCACGTTTTCTTGCAAAGGCACGGCAACCCCAAAGGCCTGCAGCGCGCCTGAAAGCTTTCCCTGCGCCTCTGCAAGGGCGCGCGTTGCCCCCGTATAAAAATCAAGGATCGACGCATCCTGCGTTGAAAAGGCGCCGCTCCCGCGCGCTGCAAGTTTTTGCGCGATATCCCCTAACAAAGAGGAGGAAACGTCAAACGCTTCCTGAAGGGGCAAAACGGAGGCCGGCGTCAACTCAGGAAGGGCGTACGTCAACAAAGCCTCACTGTGCCGTTCGTAAGATTCAAGCGCATCCACAAAAGCATGAAACACGCGTGCATATTTTTTTACGCGATTGGCTTCAAAAGCTTGCGTCATAATCTCCCACTCTTCTAAAAACGCCGTCAAACTCGCCAGTGAAAAGGGCGTCGGCCGGCAAAGGTGGCAAGGGTGGGAGGTCGATTTGAAAAACGCGGCCAGCCGCACTTTGAGGCTGCGCGCGCCCTGCGCGAAGTAATCGAGCGCCCTCATAAAGCTTGTGTTGTAAGCGAAAAGATCGACCCAGGCCAATTTTGTCGAAAAGTGCTGAAGACTTGTAGCCATTTCCCGCCAAGTTGTTTCAATGCCGTCCAAAAACGCCTCTGTTGCCGAGCAATAGTGCGCTAAATCGGGCTGAACCGCCAAAACGGGCGCCTCCGCTGGGCCGAATGCGCCAAAAAAGGCTGCCCAGAATGTTTGGAAATTCTGCATGTCGCGTAAAATTATTCCCCTTGTTTGCGCAGAAACATATCCCGTTTGGCAAGGAATGCTGGCGTCGGGCTCTATATTTTCCAAATCCCCTGTGAGTTGCGCAAAAACGTTGGCTGCGTTCACCATATTCTCTGTAAGCGTGCGGACCGTTTCGTCTTCTTCTAAAGGATTTTTTGTCTCAGGCAGTGCCCCCGCCGCTCCCGCAACATTTCCTTTGAAAGAACGGAGCTTTTCGTAGATTTTTTGCGCATCCACCATAAGCGCATAGCAGCACGTCGGATCGCGCAGCGTCTCATCCATCGCGTGGCATTCGTCGCCTAGCGTCCCCCAGCCTGCTTGGAATTGCGCAAAAAGGACCTTCCAACGTGCTGCGTTTTCATGCGCGCAAAGGGCAGGCATCCACAGCGTTTCAAAGTCGGAACCCCAGGTTGTAAAAAGCGCCTGAAACGTTTGACATTGCGTCATCAAAAGGGCGAAGACCTCCGTATAGCAACGCTCAAGCTTTCCCGGCGTTCCGTCGCAAGCGATGAGCGCCGCATGCCAATCCTGCAACGTCTTTTTTAGCGAAGCATCCTCCGAAAAAAGATACGTCCGGATGGCGTCCAAAAGATCAAGCACATCCGCGTCGTGGAAATCTTTCGGCGCCGATGTCGGGGCTTCCGTGAAGGGCAGACTGCGCGCGCGCGCGTAATCGCGCAACAGGCCTTCCATAGCGCTGAGGTGCTGATCGATCAAAAAGAAAGTCTGAAGCAGATTCAAGTCGTACCAAACGCGGCCTTCCTGCCGCTGGAGCTGTGTTTTGACGGCAGCCATCTGAGCGGCCAAATCCGTGATGCGCTGTTCAACATCAAAGAAACAGGCTCGATTGAAGCGCAAAAGTTGAATGTTCTCGAGGACAGGCAAGTGATCGCGCAATGTTGCAAGGAAAACCGCGGCAACAGAGCAACAGCGCTCCTCATAGGCCGGCACGGCTTCCGTTGAACTTTGGGTTGCCGAGGTGAGATGGGTGGACATATGCGCCAGTTGGTCGAGCGCGCCGCTCCAATCTCTCAGAAAACATAGATTTTTGGGCAAATTCAAAAGCATGACAACCGTTCGGACGTCCTGGCTTTGCTTGAGCAATGTCGCATTCAAAATTTTCCAGTGCGCCGCCAGATCCGCATCAAAGTACACATTGAGTTTTGCCAAATACGCCGCGAAATTTTGGAACGCGCCGGCAGGTTCTGCGCCTTTTTGGAGGCCATTGAGCTCAAAATACGTGTCACGAATATGTTGAACGATCTCCCGATTGGCGATCATTTTTTGCTTTAAAAATTGCATTTTGTCCCAAAGGATCAACGTGGGGTCTTCCGCGAGGAAACAGGTGGCAATGTCCCACGCGCCAGCTTTTTCAATAATCCGCTGCAACGCTTGGTTCATAGCGCTGTGATTCGCGTTCAGATCCTGAATGTTCTGCGTCAAAGTCTGAACGAGGCCCGTTTGTTCCAACGGATCGGGGCGTGCCCAATCGCTGATTGCAACGGCCGAGGCGATCTCATCGCCTATATCAAGAATTTCCTTTTGCACATCAAAAAGTTCGGCAACAAGCGCGGTGTAATCCTCGCAGCACGTTTCATGGCTCAACACAAAGGCCATCTGTGGGAATAAATTTCCCGTCGCAAGAGGCGGGCGCAAACTCTCCCACACTTTTTGAAGAAGGGAAGCCGCGGGAGGCGCCAGAGAAGCCTGCACCGCACGGAAATGCTCAAGGTGCAGCAAGGCCTCTACCGCCTCCGAGGCCGCCGCGTTCACAAAACGGTGCGCCTGTACATGCGCAAGAAGCCGCGGGAGAATGTCGGTGTAAGCAAGGAAATCCAGGCGTTTGATCAAAGCAACATCGCGTTGAATTTGCGCCTCGTCATACTGCGTTGGTACAAGCTGGGGCAACGCTGCCTCCTCTCCCAAATTTTGCGCCCATTCCAGCAGGGCGCTCACAACGTCTTGGGCGTGCTGATTGAGGGTATCCGTGAAGGCCTTAAAGACGGCGGCAGACTGGGGAGCTCCCGTTTGCGCGAGATCCGCCCATGTGCCAAAGTCTTGATCGAAGGCTCTGTGCAAAAGCAAAAACGGATTTTGAAGCGCCGCAAACGTTTCCTGTGGGAGTGCGGGTGCGGCAAGGATCCGCTCCAAAAGGGCGTTTATTTGCAAGCGGAGTTGCGCGCGCTGGTGGACACTTTCGCCAACCTCCGACCAGTGTGCGGCCTCGAAACGTTGCGCCAACGCCGCGGCTGTGGGCGTTAAAACCTCCCAATAATAATGTGTTGTTCCAAAAACTTCCTGTCTTTCAAAGGGCAGGCACGTGGGGCACGCCTCAGGTTTCACGTGAAACGTTATGAAATTTTCAAAAAAGTGAGGGAAAGCTCGCAAGGCGGCATCCAAGGGTTGAGCGAGCGCCTCAATAAAGGATGGCAAATAGGCCAAACTCCTCCCCACCGGCAAGGCGGCCTGCTGGGTCCATGTTTCAAGGCCCCAGAGGATATTGCGGGTGGAATTTTTCAAACGTGTGAATAAAAGATCCTTTTGGTCGCACGCTAAGCAAGAGATTTCGTCGGGTTGGAAGAGATTTTGGGCGGGCAAAGGATCGCCCGTCACCCTTTCGCACAAATCCGCCATAACCGCGCAGGCGGCAGCTAGTCTTGCCAAAATGTCTTTTAAAAGTTCGGATGACGCGTTTTCGACGCACCGTTTGGCGGAGCTGGAAGCCAAGACCGCGCCTAAATCCCCCAAGCGTGCCGCCAAATGTTGCACATGCACCGTGAAGGCCGGGGCGTTGTCTTTTGTGACGCAAAGCAAGAGGTTGCGGTCCGCGATGCGCCTTACGCCGTCGGCAAACGTTGCAACCTGCGCCTCTATTTCCTTGAAAACGGCCAAAGAAGCCTCGCAACAGGTGGGCTGTGCCAAACGCGCTTCAAACGCCTGCAAAACCTCAACAAACGTGGAAAGATCGTGCGGGTGCGCCTGCAACGATAAAATAAGACTTCGGACATGGCGGATAAGCGTGACGTCCAGCGCATAAGGCGCTTGCAATCCTTCGTCCAAAAATCTCTGGCCTAAAGCATAGATCTCCTGGACGGTTTGTGCTTCCTGGCGGCGGATGGCGTCGAGGGGCTGCGGCGTCAAAACAAACGTTGGCGCGGGCTCCGGCACGGCAAAAACAGCTTTTGTGAGCGCCATGACCTCATCAAAGCGCGCCAAATAAGCCTCGCGCGCCAACTCCTGTGCGCGGCTGTGCGGCGGAACGCGCTGCAAATCTTGCGCCTGTTCGGTCAAAAGCATTACGAGCGGCTCAAGGCCTTCCAGCCAAGCCGCTGCTAGCTCAAGCGTGCTGCCAGGGGTTTGCAGAATGTGCTGCAACGTATGGAGGCGTGCGAGGCGTTCTTGCTCGAACAGTGCTTCCTGCGCGTCCTCATACGTTTTCAGCGTGTCCCTAAAGCGCAAAACATTGTGGCTGAACCCACGCAAAAGGGGCTGCGCCTCATCCAGCAGGAACGCGGCTTCAACCGTGCCAGCGCCATAATCCTCGTGCGCCGTTGTGCGCAGGGCGTGCGTCACATTTTGAAGCGTCGAAAGAAACGCCAGCAAGCGGTCGGCTAGGCCGTCGGGGCCCGCGAGCTCCTTTAAAATCCCTGCGTGAAATCTGCGAAACAGCGGCGCCTTGAGCGTACGGTCCAAAATTTCGAGGCTGGACGCCATTTGCGTCAGCGAAATACGCATGCGCGTGAGCAAAATGCCGTTGTCCCTTATTTCACATTTGTCAAGATTTAAAGGATGTCCGGACAATGTTTCGAGCTCGGCGTTCATGTCTTGGAAATTTGTGTTGATGAGAGCCAATTCGGCCGCAAAGGGCGCAAAAGAAAGCACAGGGCGCTCATGTTGTAAGGCTTGAAGCGCGCGCTGGACGCCGTCAAACGTTGGGAAGGTCTGCGTAAGGCGGTGAAGCGTGGCGGCCACAGCGTCGGCCTCCGCGCCAAAGGCTGGATTTAGCGCAATATGTGTCGCAAGATAAGCGACGCCTTCGCTCAACGTTCTCAGCAGGCGCTCCGTTTCGGCCAGCGTTTCGGGCACGGCGTCCTCAAGATGGGGGTGTAACAAAGCCTCCGCTAAGCTGGCAAAGTGCGCTTGAAACGCCTCAAGCCTGTTCCTTAGTGAGTGGTGGGCCGCGTTAGGTGCCTCTAGCAAAGACGCGGCGGACGCGTTGGCAACAGATTGTGACATTTCAGCAACATTGCTTTGTAGAGCCCTTAATTCAACGATCGCCTCGGACTGCTTGGCAAAAGAGGTTTCCCTAAAAAATTGAAGCAGGGCTTCAAAAGGCTGAAGCAACGTCGTGCTTTGCGCTAGAATCTCTTGAATATACAGGGCTTTATGGGCTTCGTTGAAAGGGCTCAACCGCAGGAAGGGCGTCTCTGTGGCAGGAAAAAGGGCCGCGATTTCTTCAAGCGCTTGCGTTTTTGCGGCGGGGGACGTGGCCGAAAAATAATGTGCAAAGGACGGGTTGAGTTGCTCCGTCAAAGCCGTTACTTCGCGCAGGAACGCGAGCAACTCCGCGTCTTTCAAGCCAGCCTGCGTGGCGGCTGCCCACTTTTTTTGTGTCGAAAAAAGGCCATTCGCCAAACGGAGGAGGCGCTCCTCTAAAGGCACATCCGCGCACAATTTTTGTAACGCATCCTCTATTGCAAGAAACTGTACGTTGAATTGATCCAACGTTTCGTGCAGTGCATGAAAGAAATTTGGGCTGTTATCCTCCGCACAATCTGGGCAAAGCGCACCTATGTATGGGGCCGTGGCGTCCAAAACCGTCTTGAAAAGCGAAAGGCGTGTGCGGGCCTCCTCCCACGCTGCGAGCGAAGGCAGGGGCGCCGTGAGGCCACGCGTTAAAATATGGTCGCGCAACGTGGCAAGCTGGCGCAGAATAGCTTCAAACGCCTGCAACACCTGCGCGCGCGCTGTCTGTAGCGCCGTTTGACACGCTTCCTCATGCGAAGGCGCCGCAAGCGTTGGGTCGGGCGCGAAAGAACTTTTTTGAGCGCCGTAAAGCGCCATTTTCTTGACAAAAACATCCACAGCGCCTGCTTTGCAATATTCATGCTCAATCTGTGCGCTTAGCGGCGGGAAATCAAACGCGATCCGTTCAGTCAGTTGCGCAAAAATATCCAAAAAGGTGTCTTCGGCGTTAAGCGCCTGGGCGACGCCGTTTAGCAAATCTTCCGTCAAGACAGGGCAGGGGGCTGCCAATTCCGCCACATACGCGGCCAAGGCGTTGAGGGCCGGTGCCACTTTTTGCGTGTAAGTTGCGGCTAAACTCCCGCAAGACTTAGGTTTGAAGGCGGTCCAAAGGGTGCCTAGGGAAAGATCCCAATTCGCAAAATGACTCAGCAGCGTCGCGGAAATGTTGGGGAGATACCTTTCGGGCTCATGGTTATAAAAATGCGTCGAAACAAGATAAATATTTTCAAAAATTTTAGAATAATTTTTGTAAAATGTTTCGTCCATACCTCGCTGCAAAAAGCGCAAACTCTCGGTCACAAAAACATTGCCCAAACCCGTTTCGAGCGTAGCGAGCTGTTGAATCGCAGCGTTTTGCTGATGGACCCCATGTGTCAAAAAGGTTAAGTCCGCTTGAATTTGCAAAAACGCGGAAGGCTGAGGCGCAGGTGCCTGCGGGGTTTCGGGGAGCGTGCCGCCAAAAAGCGTAAGAAGGGCCGTCACCTGTGCGTTTGTAACGTTGCGGTAGGGTGCGCCCGGCAAGACATACGCATAGAACTCAAGGGCCTCGTGAAGAGGACCATCGCCCTCGCTAGGAACGGCCGGATGCGTGAACGTTTGGGAAAGCATCGTCTCCGTAAGAGTGGCCACGGCGCTTTGCAAGGCGGGGTAGGTCTGCGCGTGGGCCGTTTCGTCATCGTTGAGACACGGATTTGTGCTCGCACTTTGTGCAAAAGTTTCGAGCAAAAGCGCGCTGGCTTGCACATTTTGGACGAAAGCCGTCATGCGCGTGGCCGTCGCCGACCAAAAACGGTCGCGCACATAGGCCGTGATGTGCGTGCCAATCTCCAGATTCCTTTGCTCTTGGCGCGCGATGTCTTGCAACACAGGAAACGCCAAAAACGGCAACGTGTTGTTGCAAAAAGAAAAAGCCTCGGCGCCTAGGGCCTCCAGCGTTTGCTTGTGCTGCGCGCCTACCTCGCCCCATTTTTGCAGACTTTGAACAAGTTTTTCCACATAGGGGAGGCGCGTGGTTCGAAGCGCGTGCGCCTGAAGATCCGAAAACGCGCGCTCCAACGTTTGGTGCGCTTTCAAAAGGTAATGCCCGCTGAGCGCGCAAGAATCCGCCGCCGCAAGGTCCGGCCGAACAAGCGCGGCGGGCGGAACGGCGGGGAGACTTTCCTGAAAAATAAAGGCGTACAAAGCGCCGATTTGGGCGGACAACGTTTCGAAAGACTGCTGGAACGCTGTCACCGAATCCAAAGCCAAGGGACTGGCACAAAGCAGCTCATCATGATGGAACTGTTGCAAATTCTGAGCGAACGTAGCGAAATTTTGCTGAAACGCTTCGAAAACAGAAACCAGGCGCGCGACTCTTTCCACAAAATTTTCGTTGCTTGGGGGTGATGCCTCGCCCGACGCATCCTGGTCTAACGCGGCCTGCAGCAGCGTTGCAAAAACGGTATCGTCCGCGGTTTCCTCCATTTTTCTTGCTAAAAGCTGGAGGCGCTCCGCAACGCAAACGACCTGCTCCGTAAACGTGGCGACGTGCGCGGCTAGTTCGTTGTTGCAGCATGAAAGCGTAAGCGCGGCTTGACAGGCGCGGCATTTTTCGGCGAGCATGTGCCAATGGGACATTTCAGACAACGCAGCGTTGGCGCTATCTCTTTCTAGGGCCGCTTTTTCAAGGAAAGTAACAGCTGCTGTAAGCGCTTGGTTGAAAAATGCATTATTCACAAAAGGTTGCGCCGTATAGAGTTCGAGGCAAGACGTCATAGCGAACGCGATGTTGCGCAAAAACTCTTGAATTTTTTCTGTGATGATGGCGGCGGTGGCGGCGTTAAAAAAAGTCGGCAACACGAGGGAAAAGGGGGAAGGATCCTCGGTTCCGCCAAGGGCGCTGTGCATGGCGCGGATGCTTGCCGAAAGCAATTGAATCTTTTGGGCGAGGGCCCCATCGCTGAAATCCGTGACGTCCTCTAGAATTTCGTGACATGTTCTAAAAAGCGCATCGAGCCGATTCGTTTGCGTGAGAGCAAAATCTTGCGTGCGCGCGTCCAGGGTAAGCGAAACGGTTACAATAGGATGTTGCGCCCAAGAAGTAAGCGTATGATGCAGGTTTTGTAAAGCCTCGGCAAGCTGAAACTTCTCTTCATGCGCTTTTTGTGCTTTCGAAAAATTCAACATGTGGCCGAGTTCTGAAAAGGGCTCATGCGAAAGAGCGTCTCCTAGCGCTTGTTTGGCAACGTCTGTTGGAAGATCACACGGGATGCACGTTGAAACATGCTCCAACGGTTCAGCCAAAAGCGCGCGTATTTTCTTCTGAAGTGTCAAGAGAGATTCGGAAATGTTAAGTAAAATGCAATATTTTTCCTCGGAAAAGGTGGGAAGGTTCTTAGCCCAAAGTTTTTGAACTGCAAGAAGCGACGCTTGCATATGGTTGAAAATTTGCGTAGTTTTGTGAACAAAAAACGCCGCGCTCTCGCAAGAAGACAGGTCGGGCAACGTAAGGGCCGCAGGAAGGGGCGCGCCTTCCGCTTGGCAAAGCGCCCTCAAGGCCTCCTCAAAAGCTTCAAGTCCAAGGACCAAGCCCGCCTCGCGCTGCCAAACAAAATTTTGTGAAAATGTTTGTGACGCCAATTCCTCAAGCGTTTCGGCGACTTTGTTCAGCGGCGCCTCCAGCGTATCCGAAAAAGAAGTTTCCTTTTGCGCTGCAGCCTGAACCGCGGCTGCCAAATTTTCTTGGCTCCCAAAAAGGCTTGCTAATATTTCCCAAAGATGCGCCCTTTTTTCTTGACAACACGTGGGCACGGCGAGCTTTTCCTGTAATGTCCCCATTTTCTCCAGACATGTTGCAAGAAAGGGCGCCAAAAGTTCGCTTACCGAAAGGTGTTGAATCTGTTGGCACACCAGGCACGTCGGGCGATCTTGCGGCAAGAACGCGTGCATTTTTGCGAAAACAGCGTACATTTTCTCGAAAAAATTCGCCATCAAAGGGTCATATTCAAAAATCCTATCCTTGAAAGCTTCGCAACAAACTTCTAGCCCCTGCGCCAACATGTCAAGAGAAGATTGAAGTGCGTGAAGGCTTTCGCCCTTTTGCAAACAGTAAAATTCGCTACTCTTTTTTTCTGCCGAGAGGGGCTCGCCTTGAACATTTTCAAACGCTGCGGTGAGAGTTTTGAAAGACGTCGTAAGCGCCCGCAACCTTTCCGCGGCAGAAGTGGCTCCAAAAATTTCGGCGAACGGTTCCTCCAAAAACGTTTCGAACGCCTGAATAAGCGAAACCAGGCGTGGCGTCTCTGTTTCGTTGTTGAGTGCTTCGGCAAAAGCAAGGGCGAAATTTTTGAAGAAAATGGCACTTTTTTGAATTTCTTCGGCCAAGGTTGCGGCTTCCTTCGCCTCAAAAAAGCACTCTTTTCCGCTTAAAACCTCAAGTATAACAAGCGGCTTCAACGCTAATGTTTCCGCCTCAGCCGTCAACGCCTGTTTGTAGAGGAGAGCATTGTCAAAGGCCGGACAATCTTGGCACGTCGAACATTCCCCAAGAAAATCCATAGCCGAAAACGTTGGCATCTTTGTCGCAAGATTCCGCAGCGTCGTCGCCCAAGCCGGCGTGATGCGCGCGTAGGGGTTGGCTTTTAGACTTAAAATCAAGCGTTCGAGGGTCTGCCCTACGTGGACCAAACGCTGCTGGTGCCGCGTTGCGTAAAGGCCCAAAACGTCGCAAGGCGACAAGGCCCGGACCAAAGTCAGTGTCGCCGGAGCCGTGGCTAACCCAAAAGTCGCGTTCACATTTGCCAAAAATTCTTGCACAAAGAGCAAGTTTTCCGTGGATGTGTTGCGGAGCGGCGGAAGGGGGAGGGCATCAAAAATTTGTTGCGCCCCATCCTCTGCCTGCGGCGTGTGCGGCAGGGCTTGAAGCGTGATGACCGCGCCTTCCAAGTGCGTGTCTATATTTTCAAGCGTGTTTAAATTTGTGAGGAGCTCTTGCGCGTGAAGCGCGCAGCACGTGGGTTCAAGAGCAAGTCCCTCTTGCATGAGGGCGTGGAGGGCCTGGCCCAGCGGCAGCAACGCCGGCGGAAGGGTGGCAAGGGCGTCTTCGAGGAGCGCGTCACAATCGGCCAGGAACAAAGGCGGCGTCTCGGCTTCGAGGAGGCGGGGTTGGAGAATCGTGAGCAATTCTTGCAGGGCGGCGGCGGTATCTTGCAGAAACAACGCGTCAAACTCTTGCGGTGGGCGCACGTCTTCGGCCCAAACG
>BNTO01000006.1 GCA_025996655.1 Alphaproteobacteria bacterium | reverse complement strand
TCTAAGGCATGATAAGCTTTAAAATTGTCCGTATAAACGATGGAATCGGGCATGACTTTTTCTTTTATAAGGGGGATCAACGTTGACTTTTTTGCGTCATCTATAACTTCCGTGTCAACATTTCCGCCTCTTTCACTATTCCAAAAACAAGAACCTTCCCGGCAGCTCTGCGACCTCGTTTTCCTTCCCTAACTCCACCGAAATAAGACTCATCACGTTCGATTTTCCCACAAAATTGCTCGATATGATTTTACTGTTTGAATGAAATCGTTCCCCGTCATTTATGGAAGAATCTTATTGCAGAATTTCTGTGAATACCAACCCATTCTCCAGCTGTTCTAGCTGTCGTTTCCGCAACAAAAAACTCCATTAATTTTAGCTGTTCTTTTTTGCTCAATTTGCAAGGTCTTACGTCCATACGCGCACCTTAACATAAAAATGTTAGGTGTCAGCCCCAAATTTATAATGTGGTCATTTTCATTCTCTTCGCCAAAACTAAATTCGTATCTTCCAACTTTCGCAAAATGTGCTAGTTCAAAGAGCCTTTGTAGACTTTGAGGTCCATTGTTATATTTTTTCTTTTCTAAAGACAGCGTGCATTTTACTTTAGGTTTATATTCTGGATGCTCTCTCAGAATTTTCAGCAATAGTATCAGGTTCCAGTTCACTTTTTTCCTGAAATTAGCTGTAATCGTCCTCTTCCCATCCATAAAATGCGTAGTTCCCGTGTCTTGCCTTCTTAATTCAAAAGTTTGCGAGCTCGCTCTTTAAATCTCTTTTTCAAGGCCTCAGCCAGAACGCGCTTGCGCTTATCTTGAGTTTCGAGGATTTTTTTGAGTCTGAAAAATAAATCAATAAGCTCTTCAATCTTTAAAACGCTAACGTCTTGAATGCTCGCTTTACCAAGAAAACGTAATGGAATGTGCATAATTTTCTCCTTTTTCGTTGAAATCAATTTCAAAATTTCCACCAAGGGTCGCGTTTGTCAGCCTCGTCCATGCGACAAACTTCTCCAACTTTAGGAACGGTAACGCGCTGCGCCGCAGCATCCGCAAGGGTGAGAAGTTTTTGAATGGGCTCATTCCAAAAATGTTCGCTTAAACAAAACTTCCCCCAATGAATCGGCAAAAAAACCTTGGCTTTCAAATCTTTTGCGGCCTGAACGGTTTGTTCGGGGAACATGTGATTTTTGGGCCAATTTTCGTTGTATTGGCCATTTTCGAGAAAAGCAAGGTCTATGGGGCCAGGACCCTCGCCCTCAAATATTGCCTCTTGGGAGTTCCCCTTATTTGTCCAAGCGCGGCCGCGGCGCCCCTCTCCAATTTCTCGAAAATGTTCGCCATAGCCCCCATCCCCGCCGAAAAACAAGCGATATTTCCCCATGTGAACAAGATAGGACGCCCATAAAGTTCGGCCCAAAAAGAGAGTTCGCCCCGACATATGAAGGGCGGGCGTGGCCGTTATGGTCGCATTTTTCAACGAAAAAGATTCATACCAATTTAGTTCGCGGATGTGTTGGGGGTCGTAGCCCCAGTAGCGAAAATGAGAGCCGACGCCAAGAGGAACAACAACCTGGCGAACTTTAGGGCGAAGCGCCACAACTGTTTTATAATCGAGATGATCGTAGTGATCATGCGTAATCAGCAAACAATCTATGGCAGGGAAATCCTCGGCCGCATAAATATTGGCACCTTCAAACGCGGGAATGGCTTTCAAAAAAGGCGAAGCCGTCGCGCTAAAAATAGGGTCAACCAAGAGAGTTCCCCCCTCACCTTTCCAAAAAAGACTGGAGTGGCCAAGCCAAACAAAAGAATTGTCGGGTAAAGAGTGCAAATCCGTTTTGATAGAAGGAATCCTAACAGGCGAGCGGCCCTGCGGGCGAAAAATTTTGAAAGCGGATCGAAAAATGGCCTTTTTATAAATCGTAAGAGGCCGCCCGTCCCCATTTAAAAAGCGGCCGTTTTTGTAATTGGGTAAGGTTTTAAAAGAGGCTCGCTGCTTGGCCGAAGGGTTTTTTCCTAGCGCTTTCAAAAAATCTTGTAGCATGGGTTTTCAAAAAAAAAGGGGTTGACAACAGCGCGAAAAAGTTTAGTCGAAAGAGGCACTAAACTTTAAACTAAGATCATTATAGCGGTTTTTACACGCACGTAAAAAACTGTCGCCTCTTTTTTTAAGTCTCCTGAAGCGCATTGGGTTTGTCCGTAGCAATTCTATTGTTCAAAAGTTTATAGAGCGATGTCCGCTCTTTTTTGTTACACTTTAGGCGGTCCTCCTAGGGATTTTTAGGAAATTTTGAAAAAATGAAAACAGAAAATCTGAAGAAGCTGCGCTTATTGTTAATTCTTGTCGGAGGCGCTGGCCTTCTAAGTGCGTGCCATCACAAAGAAAAAGACCTCGAAGAAGTTGCCGATGTCCCCGCAGAGGATACGAAGCCCGTAGAAGAACTCTATGAAGCCGCGGCGAAATTGATGAAAGCAAAGAGTTTTAAAAGTGCCGCCTCGGGTTTTGCCAAAGTTCAGGAGCAGCATCCGTATTCGCGCTGGGGCACGCAGGCTCAGATTATGGAGGCGTATTGCCGTTACCAGGCGCATCAATACGAAGACGCCATCGATTTATTTACCATTTTCGCAAAGTTGTACCCCCACCACAAAGACACACCGTACGCGCTCTACATGATTGGCCTGTCTCATTACGAGCGAATTCCTATTGTTGAGCGCGATCAAGAAGATTCGGCCAAATCCTTGGACGCGTTCCAAAACGTTTTGTCTCTCTATCCCACGTGCGATTACGCCAAAGACGCGAAACTTAAGATTGATTTTATTTTAAGCCACATGGCCGCCCAAGAAATGACGGTGGGCAGATTTTATCAGAAAAACAACGCCTATTTGGCGGCGATCAATAGATTCCGTACTGTTGTCGTCAAATATCAGAAAACGGATCAAAGGCTTGAGGCTTTAGCGCGCCTTGCCGAGTGCTACGCCTCTCTTAAAATGAAGGACGATTTCGAGGACATGTATCAAGTCCTAAAAATCAATCATAAAGATTCGTATTGGTTCCAAAAAACGGAAGCCCTCCGCAAGCGTTCTCTTGAAACAAAAGGCTTTTGGGAGGCGCCTGTTTTCGAAGCAAAAGGGGGGAAGGCTCCATCTCTTGCGAAAACGCTGGAAGAATCAGAAACGTTGACGAAAGCTCCTCCTCCTAAAATTGAAACTTCGGCAAAGAAGGGGCGAAAGGATCGGATCGCGTGAAGCATTTTAAAAAAAGCAAAAATCCATCAAAACTTCTCTGTCTTTTTAGACGCTTAAAAATTTGTTTTTTGCAACCTTTTTAGCCCTCGGTAAAGGAGACCGGAACTGTTTGTAGCGTTTTTTCTTGCGTTTCTTCGAGATTGAGATTGGTCCCGTATTTTTGAGATACAATGAGGAATCAAATGATTCCTTTGTTATAGTAGAACCGATGAAAAATCACAGAAATGATGGTCCGAATATCCGCTAGCGGTACGACCAACTCTGAAGCGATTCTCTAACGGTTCCACGATACCAGCCTCTTGGTCTCCGTTGAAATCTGTTTTTGGGGCCCAATCGGAACCGTTTTCTGAATTTCTCAGATCCTTTTTTGTGTCGAAACCTTTTCAGATGTTCGATTTATCTATTTTACCCTGAAAAACTTTTTATCCTGTGATGCAATCCGCGCGCCCCGAGTCCCGACGCTGTAACGGTCGGCATTTTCGGTGTCGGCAAAATAGCCCAAGAACTCGTCGGCGCCTGCAGCAACACTAGCGGTTTCCGCGATCTGTTCAATTACGTCATCTTCCCCAGCTATCTCGTGTCGTTTTCTGTAGGTCATATCATATTCGTGGATCGCTCGTGTCGCTCCCCTTAGACCGGCATTTGCTTCGATCTTCTTTATTGTTTTCTGCTGTTCTTCCTCTAGTTTGTCGGAGATTAAAATCAAGGTTCCTATGTCGCTCTCCATCCATAGTATAACGTTCGGTCCGAGCGCCTCGCGGTAAGGAAGCTCAGATAGGACTGGAGAGTTGAGGGCATCCCACAAAACATTTTTTCTGTTTCGCGAGACGAGTTCCTTTAGGACGCGCTCTATCGGCTTAGCGTATAAAGGATGTACAGCCAGCCAGCTCTTCTTGTCGGTTGTTGCAGTGTAGCTGCAGTCCAGCAATAACTGCGAACGGGGGGGGTAGTGTCTTAACAGCGTGTCACGCGTGAAAGCGGTCATACGCCTAGCGTGTTCCCCAATCATTTCTATGGCCCCTCTATCTTGCAAGTGTCGTGCCAAGTAGGGCGCATCCAAATTTTTTGCTGCGGCGGTTTTCATCCTACATAACGGGTGAAAGGGATTGGAGGTACCCGACAGAAGCTTTAAGTAAAGGTTCCATATACCCAGGCTTTCACAGCGCAGATCCTTTAACTGCGGCAACGGCAAACTTTGTCCGAGCCAGAGCACGTGCAAGAACTTCTGCCTCCGGCCGGTTTTGTTCGTGGCCGTTTGGTTATTTGCATTTTCTATCTCCAAAAGTGTAGCGTCCAAGGCGGCCCAGCTTATGACGCGGGTGGTTCTTTTCTGCGCGCCTTGATGACCCGTTTCGCTGCATTCAAGTTTTCCAGCGAGCTCTTTTATTAAATGACTGAGGAGGAACGAGTGGTGCTTTGTGTAGTTATAGATCTCTTCACACGTCCCTATCAAGTTCCTTTCGTCCTCGGGGGCCGTTATATGCATCAGCAATTTGATGAAGATGTCTCTCTTCGCGTCCATGAGGCCATTTTTTAATCCGTACTTTTCTTGAACAAAGTCTTGAGCAGACGCCGCGGCGGCGGGGGGGGGTGACGCCAAAACGACTAGAGCCCCAAGAGCGGCTATAATTTTCTTTATTTTCATACTATTCTCCTTATTTAATTTTGTTACGCACGCCACCATCTTACCGCGCCCGCGGCAAGGTGACAAATTTCGCGCATACCCCATATGTTCCAGAGTAAAGGCAAAAAGCACAAAATGCAACAAAAAAATTCGCCCCTTTATTTTTTTGCGAGCAGCCTTTCCCGCTTTGTTTCTTAAGACGCTACGCTTGAACTTTGAGGCGCAGATGAATAATTTGTTGGGTGAGGCCCTACCCCTCGGTAAAGGAGACCGGAACTGTTTGTGGCGTTTTTTCTTGCGTTTCTTCGAGATTGAGATTTGTTTTGATGTGTTGTACGGAAGGCCGAGCCTCGACAGAATTGATTTGTTCTATTTTGGCAAGGAACGCAAAAAATTGTTCGCCTTCCGAGACAATAACTTGCAGCGCCTTTTGGGGAGCAAAAGCAATCGATTCTAAAGAAGCGTTGTGTTCCTGATGGTGTAAAGCTATTGCCTGTAGCGTAGCGTTGTGCTCGAGATGTTGTGTGGAAAAATTCGAGGAAATTTTTAATTCTTGCAGCCCAAAATCGGTTTTCTCCGTAGGCTTTTGTCGAGCGAGAAGTTGATTCGGCTCATTTTTTAAAGGAGCCGTTTTGTTGACTTTTTCAACCCTAAATTTTGTAAAAGCGAAAGCAACACGAGCGTCTCGACTAAGATCCCTTGCAAAAGATACGCGAGCAAAGTTTTGAATTTCGGGATTAAAAGTCAAGGGGGGACAAGAAGAATCAAGGAAAGCTTGGGAAGAGACGAAGGGCAAATTATTTTTTATTACATTAATCTGTGCCGTTTGTACAGAAGGCATAAAAGAAAAGCTTTTTGGGACGTTTAAAGGAATGACCTTTTGTTTTTCTTGGATGTAGGAATTTTTAGGTCCTTTTAAGGACAAAGAACGAAGGACACGATCTTGTGAAAAAGAGGCCACCGATCTTTCCAAGACAATTTCTCCAGCGCTAATTTTTGTTGCGCTATTTTGGGCCGGGGTATTTTCGCCCGCTTGAAAGGACACAGCTTGAAGAGAGGACATTTTTTCTTGGGAATGCGGCCGTTGCAGTGCCAAAGAAAGTTTTGCCAAGAAAGGCAACAAAACCTCGTTGTGGCCTAAAAGGGTTTTCGTACGGGACAAAGAGAGCTTTTCCGTCTCGAGTTGGGGACTTCTTCCCATTTTGGCAGGAGCACTATTTCCTTTCTGTACTCCCTCCTTTTCCTTTGTCTTATAAGGCGTTAAGGACTGAACGAAAACAGAATCATTGTTTTGACTTTCATTCTTAGACTCCATTATTCTTCCAGCTAAAAGAACGCCTTCTTCCCAAGAGAAAGCAAGTTTCTCCTTACTTACATTTGTTAGAGAAACGAACCTTTCAAGGACGGGATTTTTTGATCTGTCTTGCTCAAAAAAGAGTTTTTCTTTGTGTGAAGCTTTGGTTTCATCGATTTTTCTTTCAATTTTTTGCGACTGCAGTTGTTCTATTTCTTTGATGCTCAGAAAAATATTTTCGGCTTGCTGGGATTTTTCATTATTTCCCTTTAAAAGGACGGGCATACCTTGAGTGTTGTTTTCCTCTTTTTTCTGTGCAAATGGAGCGAAATTTCGAGAGATGTCTCTTTCACTTTTTGCGATTTGGATCCCCTCTGTTCCTTTACCCAGGGAATAAGGAGAAGTGCTCACTTGAACCGCATAAACGCCCAAAGATTTACTTCGGAGGAAATCATTTTCTCTTAAAGAGAAATTCATATTTCGCCCTTCGATTTCAACACCTTGATGAGCAGAATTTTCATTTATTTTTTTCTTTTTCTTGATCAAACCTTCTTGATCCGGTGAGGAATCTCCTTCTCTTTGCAGTTCTTGGTTCACAAAATCCTCTTGGTCTAATCCTTCAGAAGCTGTTGTAGCATCCTGAGGCGCCCTCCCCTTTTGGCTTTGTTTAAGCGCATTATTTTTGGATGCAGTGGCGGATCTTTTGCGAAGGATTCCCGGTCCCGACGCATCGCCTCTACGTATTGTAGGAGCCGCCGCAGATTTTTCCACAGGTGATACCCTCCTTTCTGAAACAACCTGTTTTTCCCTCAAGTTGTTGGCTATATACTTCGAGGGCCGTGCCCTTTTTTCCTCAAAAAGGGTTCGACGGTCTTCTTTTTCTACATGCCTTGCTTGTAAAACACGTGCGGAAGAAGAGACAAGAGCCGGCGTAAAACGTCGATCGGCTACCGAAAAAGAAACTCCCTTTTCCGATTCAGCAATCGTATTCGAAACAAGGGGCGCTGGCGTGGGTTGCGTCGCTGTTAGAAAGGAGCCCCTCTGAACAGAAGGCGTCGGTGCGCTCATGGAGGGCGCTAACGCATCCGCTACCAATGCTAAGGTGCGTGCGGGATTCTCTTTTGTTCTTTGGTTTTGAAGACCATAAGGCCGTGAAACAGAAAACGAGGGAGAAAGATCAGAAAAAGACTGAAAGTTCTCAGAATATTCTTGTTTTATTTTTTTTCTATAGCGCGTTTTTGCGTTTCCTCTCGCTGTGGGTCTTTCTGAGTTTTGGAAATTCGACCAAGAAGAGGAAAAAGCAAGGCCCGATGCCGATCTTTTCGAGAGTAAAAAAGTTTGAAGATTTTGCAAAAAAGCTGCAATGTCTTCAGGATCGGAAAGCACGAAATCAGGGAAGAGCTCCATAACTTTTTGAGCGATTTTTTGACTGCTTTCGCGAATACGGGCGTCCGTTTCGGCTGTGGAATCTTTTTGGTTTTGTACAATCAGAGAATCCACGAGAGAAAGAAGGACTTCTACCGCAGCTCCGTCCTCGCTATTTTCTAGTGTGCTTTGGCTTAAAACAGTGTCTATCCTTTGAAGCGGTCTGTTGATAGGTCTTTGCGTTTCGATAGACGCCGTTTGAAGAGACGCCGCTTGAGGAGAAGGAGAGGTTTGGACTCTGGCTAGGCGAGAGTTTCCCAGCGTTGTTTGCGTTTGGGTTGGCGTAACATTATTTTGGCGAGACGCGTTCCTCGAAGCCTGGACCGCTTGCCCCCTTGATGAGCGAGGGTTCTGCGACGCTGTTGGGGCTTGTGTAGCATTATTTTGGATATAGTCTTGAAGAAGAGCTTGCTGCTGCTGAAGAAGATTCCTTGGGGCGCGATGAGGCGCGGAAGCTTGAGTTTGACCTTGCAAAAAGGGATTTTGTACGACCAAATTTTGCATTCGTTCCGTTAGAGTACGGAGACTCGCCTGGCTTCTAAGGTCTCTTTCGGCATTTTCCTGCGCTTGGGTTCGGATCCCATGTTCCAAAGATGCGTTGGCCGTTGTGACCAAAAGAAGCAAAGAACAACGAAATAAATGAGACATCTTAGCCTCGACTTTTCCCCTATTAGGTCGATGCTAGGCGAAAGAGATTAAGGAATCGTAAAGTTTAGGCGCGACTATCCCGCAGGAGGGCAATCCGCGCGGAGTTCTTTACCCCAGGGAGTTAGACGGCCGTATATCAACGGCCTGGGACAAGAAGGCGTCGTCCCTTGCGTAAAAACAATCTCTTCGAAGTGCTTGACCCCTCCGACGTTACCTCCGCCATCATGCGAGGCAGGGCGATAAATAAGTTTGAAAGGATAATAGGGAGAGGCAACCCAAGCAACAGACCTAAAATTGTCCTTTTTCCAATCTTTTGTAGTTACAACGATAAGATTTTGCCACATAGCGGCACTCGCCCATGCAAGGATCCCCCCTCCGGGGATCCAGGTTATAGGAACGTCCCCTGTAAACGAGTCTTCCCACATTTTATTCTGATCTCTGTACTCTAGGTTTGGGAAAAGGCCGGATTGTAAGTTGTGAAGCATGCAATACCTAACTGCTATATCGTAAGCGGAGCGCCGGAGCGGGAAAGCAATATTTCCTTGCTCTACCTGTCTATGTAAGGAAGCGTTTAGTCCACACGTATTGAATGTTCCTCCTTTTTTTAAGCCTCCATCTGTCGCCCCACAGTTTACAATATGCATATTAAGCTTCGACCTTTGTGTTAGAGCGTACAGGACGAGTTGCTGGCAATGTTCTTCCTTTTTACGCAAGTAACGAATCAAATTCATCTGGGGTGGCGCCGCTTTCAGCGGTTTGCTAAACTTTTCTTCCACGTCTTTTTTCCATACTTCCCATCCGGCGTCAAAATTACCTGAATCAAAAAGGTTGATAACTTCGTCTGACAACCCTTCTTTAAAATTCCAAGTCAACAAACGCTCTTCTTCGAATTTAAGGCTTGTCTTTCCAGGAAACAAGGCTGCCTTTCGTTCTGCTTCACGCGCGTTTTCTGCTTTTGAGACATACGAACCAAGGTTATTTTTTTCTGCATTTGAGACCCAATACTTTTCTTTTGTTCTGTCCGCTGTCTCCTTATATTTTGCCCAAAACCCTGACTTTTTTAATACAAAGGTCACATCCTCTTTTAACGACAATTCTTGTTTTTCCTCTGCTAACGCTTGACGATAATCTTCATTCTTTATGAGTCCATCCAATAAATTTTTATAGAAGTCAAACTCGGTAGCTTCGGGCTTTCTAGGCTTTAGGCCATAGTCTTCAGGTTTCTCTAAAACATTTGCGCGTTGCAAAGGGACGGGCTCTTTTATTGATTGTCTCGTTTGTTTTTCCGCTTTATGCTGAAACCTTGCTTCCGTAAGCGCAACTAAATCATATTTGAATTCTAGGACGTCTTCGTTTAGTTTTTCCGGTAACTCAGCCTCTACAGAGCCATACTCAAAATTTATCCAAATATCGTAAGCGTCGGAGCAAAGAGCAGCAAAATAGCCATAGTTCTGCTTTTTTAAAGCAATTTGCATTTCGTAAATAACCAATAGGCCGGCAACAAGAGGAGAAACTCCTTTACGATTGATTAATTCTTGCATGGCGTTTTCCTTGTTCTGAAGGATTTTTGGATCGAGGAGATACTGAGAGTAGTCAGAATTTAAAACGGGCAAAGGCTCGTTGTTGGCAATCTCTATAGGAGCACTTACTTTCTGAACTTCTTCAATTTGTGCTTGAGCTCCTTCTAAAAGCGAAAGTTCTTGCATTGCTTGAAGAGTAATCTTTGCGTTAGCCTTGGGAAGGAAGGCGAAAATGGTGCTCAGCAAAAATAAGAAGAGTCTTGAGGGTTCTGTCATTGTTTTGTCCTACATAGGCCTCCTTATCCTAAGGATAGGATAAATCTAAACATTTTTCAAGTTTTTTGTATGCCAAAATTTTCATCCTTAGTTATGAAATAAATTATCGCGTGGGAAAAGGGGCGGGGGAAGGCGGCCCGTGGCGCCTCTGTGAACCATCCAATCTTGAATCGCCGTAAACGTGTGTCTCTGCCCGCCGCGCGCCCAAACAAAGCCCGTCTCTTGGCGGCAAAGTTGAATATCGCTTAAGTACCCTTTGTTATATTTTTGCAACCGCACGCCGCGCCCTTTCGCAAGGATGGGCACGTCCGCCAGCGGGAACGCGACCATTTTGCGATTTGTTCCTATCAAAACGGCGGTATCTTTGTCTTGAATAGGCAGGCAAAAGGCGGCACGTTCCTTATCTTTCAACAAAAGAACGGCCCGGCCACTTTTCGTTTGAGTAAGCAAATGGTGCGCGGAAACGCGAAAGCCGTAGCCAGCTTGAGATCCTACAAAAAAAAGGGGAGAATTTTCCGCCTCTTCCTCCATTTTTTCCGCCTCCGCCGTTCGCAACGGAAGGATGTGCAAAGCCAAAACATCCTCTCCGTCGGGGATATCAATAAGAAGCCGCAAAGAATCTCCCTGGCCTTTTGTGCGCGTCATTTTGTGTGCGTCAAGCGTGTAGGCGCGCCCGTTGGTTGCAAAAACCAAGATTTTGTCGGCGGTGGAACACGGCAAAAGAAAGCGCTCTTGATCACCCTCTTTGTATTTTAGGTTTGCCGTGTCGGTTCCTTTGATCGCGCGAATCCAATTTTTTTGCGAACAAATCAAGGTTATTTCTTCTTTTTCGAAAGATTCTACAGGCAGAAAAATCTCTTCGGCTTTTCCGCATAAGCGCGTGCGCCTGGGACCCAGAGGCGAAGCGGGACCAAAATGTTTCATGTGATCTTTAAATGTTTTTTGGAGATGTTTGCGCTGCTTTCCTTCGTTTGTGAGCAAATCCCTAAGAGCGTCTTGTTCCTGAGACAAATCGTCCAATTCTTTGCGAATCTCCATCTCTTGCAGTTTTCTTAAACTTCTGAGGCGCATATTTAAAATACTTTCGGCTTGATTATCTTGCAGCTCAAACTGCTGGATTAGAACGGCCTTGGGCTCGTCTTCCTCGCGGATAATGCGGATCACGTCGTCAAGATTCCTATAAACAATAAGAAACCCTTGCAGAATCTGAAGGCGTTCGTAGATAAAATCAAGGCGGTTTTGCGTCTGGCGTTGCAAGACAAGAAACGTATGCTGAACAAACGCCTGCAAAACTTCCTGAAGGCTCATGACGCCCGGAACATTTTGCGCATTCAAAACATTCATGTTCAGCGGAAAACGCACTTCCAAATCCGTTTGTTGATACAACGATTCCATCAAAACTTCAGGGGCAACGTTTCGATTTTTGGGATAGAGAACAAGTCGAATATCCTCGGTGGATTCGTCTTGAACATCATCAAGAAACGCATTTTTCCTCTCCAAAATCAGCGAGGCGATTTTTTCAATAAGTTTCGCCTTTTCAACCATGTAGGGAATTTTGTCAATAATAACCTTGAAATTCCCACCTTTTTGTTCCTCCACAAACCAATGCGCCCGCAAGCGAAAACTTCCCCTTCCCGTTTCATAGGCCTGAATAAGGTCCTCTTTTTCTTCCATAAGGAGGCCGCCCGTCGGAAAGTCGGGGCCCTGAATGAAATCCATAAGATCGCGCGTTGTCGCCTTGGGGTGATCGATAAGATAATGGAGCGCTTTGTAAACTTCCTCCACATTATGCGGAGGGATAGACGTTGCCATCCCCACCGCGATGCCTGTGGAGCCGTTAGCAAGCAAATTGGGGAAAAAAGTCGGAAAAACGAGGGGTTCTACGGTTTCTCCGTCATACGTAGGTCGAAAATCCACGCAATTTTGGTCGAGGCCTTCCATCATAATGAGCGCCACATGACTCAGCCGCGCCTCGGTGTAGCGCATGGCTGCAGCCCCATCGCCATCAATATTGCCAAAATTGCCTTGGCCTTCAATGAGGGGGTAGCGTACCGAAAAATCTTGCGCGAGGCGCACGAGGGCTCCATAAATGGCAGCGTCTCCGTGGGGGTGAAACTTCCCCATCACGTCCCCCACAATGCGCGCGCATTTTTTGAAGGGCGATTGGGGGTTGAGCTTCAATTGCTGCATGGCATAAATCAGCCGGCGGTGGACAGGCTTGAAGCCGTCGCGCACATCCGGCAAAGAACGGCTCATAATGGTTGAAAGCGCATACGCTAAATAACGTTCTTCGAGTGCTTGATCGAAGGAAACATCCTCAATAGTTTGCAAAACGCCTCTTTTTTTAGTTTTCCCAGCATTTTTCAGTTTACACAAAACGGCCTGAGAGAGTGTATAAGTCCCCATAATTTGAGACGGTACGAGAGCGTCCTGAGATGAAAGATACTCCATGGGAGTTCGGCCTTTCAACCTAAAATGGGAACGATAATATTATATGGGGCTGACACCTGAGATTCTCAATATAACTCTCTTAGAAGCTTTTTTAAATCCTTTAAAAGCATCTTTGGATTGCCGACATTGAACCGTCCCTCACACTCTTTTGAAACAAGTAAAAATACTCCTTAGGAATATCCTTGAATATCCTTAA
>BNTO01000005.1 GCA_025996655.1 Alphaproteobacteria bacterium | reverse complement strand
GTTTTTCCGGTGGAATTTCTTTCAATTTTTCTTGAAATTCTTTGCGTTTTTGTTCATCGCGCTCCTTGTAGAGAAAAGTTTTTTTTACGCGTGTACTTTAATTTTTTTAAAACGTCTTGAATCGAGCGACGGCAAACGCCGAAATGTTCCGCCGCTTCACGCTGAAAGGCATCAGGATGTGTGTCGAAAAATTCCTTTACGTTTGCAAGATTAAGCTTCTTAAGAGGCCGGTTTAAGGGCCTTTTCGCTAGGCTTCCGGTTTCTGACTGGAGCTTAATCCAAGCGGCAACCGTTGCCCTGCTTATTTTAAAAAGTTTTGCCGTTTGCTCCATGGATTTACTTTTCGCGTAATGTTCCAATACCCTCTTTCTAAAATCTGTACTGTAAGCCAAATTAAAACCGTTAACAAAAATCACTAATAGGGTTTACATTTTTTTTGCAAATTTTTCAAGCCGCTTAGCTATAACAAAGTAAATCGTGTTGAAGATTCTGAAAGTATGGGGCTGAGATGCTTTTTCGCAGAGTATCTTCCGCCGTTCCTATACAATGGCGCATTTGGTCTTCTAAATTCAAACTATCGGACGGGCGCCCTAAAAGAGCATGCTAGTGCACCGATTTTACAAATTCATTTAGGCCCTGTTGAAACCTGTTTTTCTCTCGAAAATATAAGATTGCGAATATTTAATGTATCGTTGTTAATAAATAGCATACAAATAGTCAATAATTCGAATGTATTTAAGATTGGGCACCCCCTAAACAGGTTTCAACAGGGCCATTTATGACGAGCTCGCAGCCAACGTAATTTAATTCTTCAGGAGAAAGATTCTGCAATTGAGTAGGCGTTAGTTTGTCTGCCCAAACCGTCCCTTCCCCGTCCTTGTCGGTCGTCGTATAAATAATATCGCGCAAATGAAAAAGGGACTCTTCGATGGGCTGGTCTCCTTCGCGTTCATCAAAAGGGGACCTCGGGATGAGTGTAGTTCCAGTTCGTACATCCTTTCTAAACACATAGCCGCTCGTCCAGGGAATCTCTTGTTCCCGGACGTATTCGGAAAAATCTGTCCCGAAATACCCGAAGACAGAAGTTAAAGAGAGCACACACGCCGCAGACGCAGCGAAAAATTTACAGAACATAAAAGGAGATCCCTAAAGAGCTTTTCACAAAATTAAATGAACAACGACAACTGTGCCACAAAATCTAGGCCGCCAATCTTCTCCGCCCCTTGGCGCGGCGCGAAGCAAGAACGGTGCGCCCTCCTTTAGTGGCCATCCGGCTTCTAAAGCCGTGGCGTCTTTTCCGGACAAGAAGACTCGGTTGAAAGGTGTGTTTCATAGAACGCTCGACAATAGACAACAAAACCCATTATCTTAATGTATCATTAATAAATTGAGAAAGTCAATTTTTTTGTGCGCTCGCGCCTAGGCATAAGGCGACTTCCTCCTTCGGAAAACATAAAAAAGAACAAAGGGTGTTTACTTCTTCTCGATTTTGTTGTAGATGTAAGATATTGTTCCGATAAGAATGAGCACGGCTTAGGCGGGGTTCGCGTAATAGAATTAAGCCGCTTGGGACGTTTGGAAGGTGTGAGAGAGGAGTCCGAGGAAGGGAAATGACAAGATCTGTTTGGAAAGGCCCATTTTTTGACCATTATTTGTTAAAAAAAGTGGAAGGGGTTTTGGCGTCAGGAAGAAAGGACGTCATTAAGACTTGGTCAAGGCGGTCTACCATTATTCCGCAGTTTGTGGGGGTTACTTTTGGCGTGCATAATGGCCACAAATTTATTCCTGTTTTTGTGACGGAAAATATGGTGGGCCACAAACTTGGGGAGTTTTCTCCGACGCGGACCTATTTTGGCCACACGGCTGCCGATAAGAAAGCGAAAAAGTAAGGGAGGCGCGGAGCATCATGAATGGAGTACGGGCAGTTTTGAAAAATATTCGCATAAGCCCTCAAAAATTAAATTTGGTCGCCCAGAGTATCCGGGGAGCGCGCGCTTCGGATGCGCTTGCGACGTTAAAGTTTTCTCGAAAGCGCATCGCGGCAGATGTGTGGAAAACACTCAATTCGGCTGTGGCGAACGCGGAGAATAATCACGGCTTGGACCCCGATCAACTTTATGTGGATGAGGCTTTTGTGGGTAAAGGGATTTGCTTGAAACGCTACCGGGCTCGCGCGAAGGGCCGCGGGTCGTCGATTCATAAGCCTTTTAGTCGTTTGTGCATTTCTTTGGTTGAGAGAGAGGAGCCGGCGCGCTATACCCGCCATCGTTCGAATGAGAATGTTGAATCTCGGGCCGAGGCGGAAACGGCCCCTTCGTTGCTAACGGACGAGAAGACGGAAGACAACAAAATTGAAAATGAGGAAAATCTTGAAAGCGCGGAGGCCGTAGAATAATGGGGCAGAAAGTTAACCCAATCGGCATGCGCGTTGGCGTCAATAGGACTTGGGATTCGTGCTGGATTAGCAAAAAAAATTATGCCGAGCTTTTGCACCAGGATTTTAAAATTCGTGCGTATATTATGAAAGAGCTCGCACAGGCAGGGGTTTCAAAGGTCGTTATTGAACGGCCGGACAAGAAGGCGATTATTAGTGTTCATTCTGCACGTCCCGGCGTTTTGATCGGAAAAAAAGGTGCAGATATTGAAAAACTGAAAAAATCGTTGGCAAAAATGACGGACTCCGAAGTTTCTATTAATATCGTTGAAGTACGCAAACCTGAAGTTGACGCAAAACTTGTAGCGGAAGGCATCGCGCAGCAGATTGAACGCCGCGTCTCTTTTCGTAGAGCCATGAAGCGTTCCATGCAAACGGCAATGCGCTTAGGTGTTTTTGGGATCCGCGTGAATTGTTCGGGACGCTTGGGCGGAACGGAAATTGCGCGCATGGAGTGGTACCGAGAGGGCCGCGTTCCTTTGCACACGTTGAAGTCGGATGTGGATTTTGGTTTGGGCGTCGCAAAAACGACGTACGGAACTTGCGGTATTAAAGTTTGGATTTATAAGGGCGATCAGAAAGGCTACGCCGTTGAGGACGCGAAAAAGAAACGCCCGGGTGGTAATTTTTAAAAAATTGAGAAGACAATGCTTTTACCAAAAAAAACAAAATTTAGAAAAGCTTTTAAGGGGCGCATTCATGGCCTGGCGCGTTCGGGTACGGAGTTGGCTTTTGGCGTTTACGGCTTGAAGGCTTTGGCGCCGGACCGCATAACCGCTCGGCAAATTGAGGCGGCACGGCGTGCGATTACGCGTCACATGCGGCGAACTGGGAAATTGTGGATTCGCATCTTTCCCGATGTTCCTGTCTCGAAAAAGCCAGCCGAAGTCCGCATGGGGCGCGGAAAAGGATCCCCTGAATATTGGGCGTGCCGCGTAAAGCCGGGGCGCATCTTGTTTGAATTGAATGGGGTTCCCGAAAAAGTCGCGCGCGAGGCGTTTGATTTGGCGGCCGACAAACTGCCTATTGCGACGAAATTCGTTGAGCGTTTAGGATCTTAAGAGGCAAGAATATTATGAATTTTGATTCCTTGAAAAGTAAGACGGTTTCTGAGTTGTATAATCTTTTGGAATCGCTTAAAAAAGAGCAATTGAGCCAACGCATTCAAATGCGCCTGGGAACGGAGGGCTTTAAGTCGCATAAAATGAAAGAAGTCCGCCGCGATCTTGCTCGCATTAAAACGAAACTTATGCAAATGAAACTTGGGAAGGGGGGCTAAATGCCGCGCAGAGTATTGACAGGCGTCGTTGTTGGCGACAAAAACGATAAAACGGTTGTGGTTCGGGTTGAGCGCAGTTTAGTTCACCCGTTGTATGGCAAGCGCATTCGTCGTTATTCCAAGTATCACGCGCACGATGAGCAGAACGCCTTTAAAACGGGCGACAAAGTGAGCATTTTGGAATCTCGGCCGCTGTCCAAGTTAAAGCGCTGGGTTGTTGTAGAGGGGCGCGCGTAAGCGTTGAGAAACGAGTAAGATTATGATTCAAGTTCAAACATGTTTAGATGTTGCGGATAATTCGGGCGCCAAAGAAATTATGTGTATCAAGGTTTTGGGCGGCTCTAAGCGACGCTACGCCTCGATTGGTGACATTATTGTTGTTTCTGTGAAAGACGCAATCCCGCGCGGCAAAGTGAAAATGGGCGAAGTGTTGCGGGCCGTGATTGTGCGGACAAAGCAACCTATTAAAAGATCGGATGGCTCTTTGATTGCGTTTGACTCGAATGCTGCTGTTTTGCTGACAAAACAAAATGAGCCGATTGGAACGCGTATTTTTGGCCCGGTGACGCGCGAGTTGCGCGCTTGTGGACAAATGAAAATTGTGTCTTTGGCGCCGGAGGTAATTTAATGACCCAAGTTCGTTATAAAATTAAAAGGGGCGATTTCGTCCAAGTGATGGCTGGGAAAGACAAAGGGCGTACGGGTACCGTCTTGAAAGTCCTTTTGGACGAAGGCCGCGTTATTGTGGAAGGCGTTGGGCGCGTTGTGCGTTTTATTCGCCCCAGTCAAGCGCATCCGGAGGGGAAGGTAGAGAAAAATCAATCTCTTCATATTTCTAATGTGGCGCTTGTGGATGCGCGAACAGGAAAGCCTGGGCGTATTGGATATAAAGTGGATGTCAAGGGAAAAAAGGAGCGTTTCTTTAAGAAAACGGGAAATGTTGTTGAGGAGAATACAGAAAGAAAGGAAAAGCGAAAATAGCGCCAATGAGCAAGCGTTTTTTTGTTACACTTATCTGTTTGCGGCGCTGTTACGTCGAAATATAGAGGATAAAAAAGAGTGGAAAACGGACTAAAAGAAAGATTTGAAAAGGAAATTCTTGCCCAAGTTGGAAAAGAGTTAGGGGTAAAAAATAAGTACGAAATTCCGATGATTCAAAAAGTGGCTTTAAATATGGGGGTCGGTGAGGCCTCGCAGGATAAAAAGAAACTTGAAGTTGCCTTAGAGGAATTGACGCTTATTGCGGGGCAAAAAGCCGTGCCGACTCTGGCGAAGCAATCTATTGCGACTTTTAAAATCCGCGAAGGGATGCCTATTGGCGCACGCGTGACGTTGCGTAAAGATAAGATGTATGAGTTTTTGGACCGCCTGATTAATATTGCTTTGCCGCGCGTTCGCGACTTCCACGGATTTTCAACACGGAGTTTTGACGGGCATGGCAATTATTCTTTAGGCATTAAGGAACAAATTGTCTTCCCCGAAATTAATTATGATCGCGTAGAAAAAATTCGCGGTTTGGATGTGACGATTTGCACCAATGCTACGAATGATAAGGTGGCGCTTGTTTTATTGAAGGCAATCAATTTGCCTATTGTTCGCTAAAAAGAGGTTGAAAAAATGGCCAAACTCAGTTCCATTGAAAAAAACAAAAGAAGGCAGCGTTTGATTCGCTCAAAGGCAGCAACGCGCGCAGCTTTTAAGGCTATTATTTCGAAACGTGACACAGAATTTACGGTTCGTATGGAGGCGGTACGAAAATTGGCAGAGATGCCCCGGAATTCTTCGTCTATACGCTATCGCAATCGCTGCGAGGTTTCGGGGAGGCCGCGTGGCGTGTATCGCAAATTTAAAATGTCGCGTATCGCGTTGCGTGACGCGGCGTTATTCGGGCTTTTGCCTGGTGTAACGAAAGCAAGTTGGTAGAAAGGAAAAAACTATGGAAAAAATATGCTAATATTAGATCCGATTGGAGATTTGTTAACGAGAATCCGAAACGGGCAAAAGGCTCGCAAGGAATTTGTTGATGTGCCTGTTTCGAAAGAAAGAGAGGCCGTTTTGAAAGTTCTTGTGAACGAAGGATATTTGTCGGGCTACACAAAAGAGAAAGACAAGCAAGAGTTTGATATTCTCCGCGTGCAGTTGAAATATTCTTCGGGCGGCGGCGCGATTCAAATGATTAAAAGGGTTTCTAAGCCAGGGAAACGGGTTTATGCCTCGGTGAGAACGTTGAGACCGGTTTATAATGGGCTGGGAATCAGCATTCTTTCGACGTCGAAAGGCGTGTTGACCGATGTTCAAGCTCGGGAATTTTCTGTGGGCGGCGAAGTTTTGTGTTCCGTATTTTAATTTTTGGGAAAGTGTTTTAGAGAAAGATTATGTCAAGAGTTGGTAAACATGAAATTGAAGTTCCTTCTTCGGTGAAGTTGTTGCAGGAAGGCAATATTTGGAAAGTGGAGGGCAAGCTTGGAAAAGATTCCTTGCGTGTTCCAGATTGTTTGGAGATTGCTAAAACAGAAAAGGGGATAAAAGTTTCGCCTCGTGAAGCAACGACGTACGCCCGCTCTATGTGGGGGACAATCCAGCGGTCGCTGTCCAATATGATTAAAGGCGTTTCTGAGGGATTTACGGTTGATTTGGAATTGATCGGCGTCGGCTATAAGGCTACGCTGGGTGGCGAAAAATTAACGCTCCAGCTCGGGTTTAGCCATGACATAGAATATGTTATTCCAGAGAGAGTAACGATCAAATGTGAGAAACCTACGACGATTTCCATTACCGCGTCCTCCAAGCAAAAAGCTGGAGCAATTGCGGCGTTTTTGCGTTCGTATCGTCAGCCTGAGCCTTACAAAGGGAAGGGCGTAATTCGGACCGGAGAGTTTGTCGTGAGAAAAGAAGGGAAGAAGAAATAAAATGTTGTCGTCATCAGAATTACGTCTTCGTAGAAAAAGCAGGCAGCGTGCGAAAATTCGGCGTGTTTTGCAAAATCGGGTCCGTCTGTGTGTGCATCGGACGGGGCACCATATTTATGCGCAAATTATTGATGATGCGCAGTCTCACACGTTGGCCGAGGCCTCCACGCTAAGTAAAGAAGCTCAAGCTCTTAAAAATGGAGGCAATAAGGCGGCTGCGGCTTTTGTGGGTGCGTTGATCGCGGAAAAAGCAAAAAATTTGAACATTTCGACCGTCGTTTTTGACAGGTCCGGTTTTTTGTATCATGGTCGAATTAAGGCGCTGGCGGACAGTGCGCGTGAACATGGATTGGTTTTTTAAGGAAAAATAATGGCGAGACATTCTTCAGAACAAAATAAAGAACGCGGAAAAGAGAGAGAAGAAGCGCAACAATTGGCCGAAAGGTTAATTAGTGTGCGACGTGTGACCAAGGTCGTGAAAGGCGGAAAAACCATGCGTTTTTCGGCGTTGGTTGTTGTTGGGGATGGAAAAGGCCAAGTCGGCTACGGCTCGGGAAAGGCGCGCGAAGTGCCGGAGGCGGTCCGAAAGGCGTCGGACAAAGCGAAGCGCGATATGATTCGCGTTCCTTTGCGTGAAGGTCGAACGGTTCATCACGATGTGCGTTATCGCGAGGGCGCCGGGCAAGTTTTGGTCCGAAGCGCTGTGGTGGGAACGGGCGTGATTGCGGGTGGCCCTATGCGTGCCATTTTTGAAGCGGTTGGCATCCAGGATATTGTTGCGAAATCTTTTGGAACGTCGAATGATCATAACGTTGTGCGGGCCACGTTTGGGGCCTTGCGCCAAATTACTTCGCCACGCCATGTTGCGACGCGTTTAGGGAAAAAACTTGGCGATATCGTTTCGCGGAGAGATGCGTTGTTGGGGAAAAAGAAAACGGAACATGAAATCGCTGAAGTGAAGAATTAAGATTTTTAGAGGCAAGAAGGGCGAAAGATATGGCAGAAGATAAAGAAAAAAAGAAAACACCGGCAAAGGCCGCCCCCAAGACGAGCACGGCTTCTAAGGGTGCGGCGGCTACGGCGGCTCAAGTCGCTCCTAAAAAAGCTGCGGCAGCGACTGCGCCTAAAGAAAGTGTTGTTGCTGCTGCGCCTAAAAAAAAGGCTGTGCCGGTTGCTTCGAAGGAAAAAGTAAAAAAGCCTGAAGGTAAGAGAGCGGCTCCCGTCAAAAAAGTAGCGGTTCAAAAGCCTGCTCAGCCTAAAGAAAAGAAAAGTCATCCGCCACTAACGCCGGAGACAGGTGTTGTGGTTGAGCAATATACAAGCTCCATCCGCCAGCCCCATACGCAACTCTCTCAATTGAAATCTTTGGGTTTAGGGCGCATTGGAAAAAGCAAATTGCTTCCCAAAATTCCGTCTGTCTTGAAATTGATTGAAAAGTTGAAGCATTTGGTGCGCATCAAAAAATAGAGAAAATTAAGAAAAGAAAAAGCGAGAGTGTTATGTCCTTTAAATTAAATGAAATTCACGATAGAGCCGGCGCGTTGCGAGTCCGAAAGGTTGTGGGGCGCGGCATTGGTTCCGGCCTTGGAAAAACGTCCGGACGTGGTGGAAAAGGCCAAACGGCAAGAAAGGGTGTGTCTTTGAATGGATTCGAAGGCGGACAGATGCCGATTTATCGCCGTTTGCCAAAGCGTGGCTTTAATAACCCGCGCGCCATCAAATTGTTCGAATTGCATTTCAAGAAATTGGAGGCTCTCATTGCTTCGGATGTTTTGAAAGCCAATCAGACGGTGGATTCTAATTTTCTTATTCAAAACAAGCTTATGGCAAAAAAGTATCAAGGCATTTCTCTCATTTCTAAGGGCTTGCCCGCGATTCCGCTGAATCTTGTTGTGGCGCGGGCTTCCAAAGCCGCGAAAGAATTGTTTGAGAAAGCCGGCGGTACCGTCACGGTTGAGGGCCTTTAAAGCGAAGGAAAGGGATGTCTTCAGATATAGAACAATTTGCGTCGGGTGCTTCGTTTGGCGTTTTTAGTAAAGCTAAGGATTTGCATAAGCGAATCTGGTTTACGTTAGCAGCGCTCGTTGTTTGCCGGCTTGGAACGTATGTGCCTTTGCCGGGCGTAAATCCGCGCGTTATTTCAGAATTTTTGGCACAAAATTCTGGGGGATTGCTAGGATTCCTCGATATGTTCTCTGGGGGAGCGGTCAGTCGCATGACGATGTTTACCTTGGGAATTGTCCCTTATATTTCGTCGAGCATTATTGTCCAGCTGATGACGTCTGTTTTCCCTTCGTTTGAAGCGTTGAAAAAAGAAGGCGAGGCGGGGCGCAAGAAACTTGGCCTTTACACGCGTTACGGCGCGATTATGATGGCGTCGGTTCAAGCCTTTGGCGTGGCGGCGGGTTTGGAGCACATGACGGGGGCTTCAGGTCCTGCGGTTATTATTCCTGGCTTTTTCTTTCGCCTTATGACCGTTCTTACGCTCACAGGAAGCACCATGTTTCTAGTTTGGGTGGGCGATCAAATTACGTCGCGAGGCATTGGAAACGGGACGTCTCTCATTATTTACGCAGGTATTGTTGCCAATTTGCCTATGGCGATTTCCAAAACATTTGCTTTGGGACGCCAACAAGTTTTGTCTCTTCCCGTTCTTTTCCTTATTTTGCTTGGGATTGTTGGCCTCATTTATTACGTCGTCTACATGGAGCGGGCGCAGCGTCGGCTGCCTGTTCAGTATCCTAAACGCCAAATGTCTGTTGGGATGCCGGCTTCGGCACAAAACACACATTTGCCGATGAAGCTCAACAGCGCGGGCGTGATCCCGCCTATTTTTGCTTCTTCGCTCCTTACGTTTCCCGCCATGATTTTGACATTTGTGAATGTTTCTGAAGATTCTTGGATGCGCATTTTTACGAAATTGTTTGCGCGTGACCAAATCCTTTATGTGGCATGTTTTGTTGGGCTCATTATTTTTTTCGCTTACTTTTACACAGCGTTAATGTTTAACCCCGAAGAAACGGCCGACAATCTTCGAAAATCGGGTAGTTATATTCCTGGGATACGCCCCGGACAGCAAACGACGGATTATTTGGATTATATCCTGACGCGCCTCACGGCTGTAGGTTCGGTTTATCTTGCGTCCGTTTGCGTTATTCCTGAATTTATTGTGACCAAAATGGTTTTGCCTTTTTATATTGGCGGTACGAGCATTCTCATTGTTGTAAGCGTCACCATTGATACCATTGGCCAGATTCAATCGCATCTTATGGCTCATCAATACGAAGGGCTTATCCGGAAAGCAAAGGCGAAAGGAAAGATCTGATGAGAGAGCGTTCGGTTCTTATCTTTATTGGCCCCCCTGGGTGCGGCAAAGGAACGCAGGCCTTGCTTGTGTGCGAGCGTTTTAGCTTTTCCGCGTTTTCAACGGGAAATGCGATTCGAAAAGAAATCGAGAGTGGTTCGGATTTTGGGAAAGAATTGCAAAAAGATTCTTCGGCAGGGGCGCTTGTTTCGGATGAGTTTGTTACCAAGATGGTTCAGAAAGTTATTGAATCCAGTGGGGCAAATCGGATATTATTTGATGGGTTCCCAAGAAATTTAACCCAAGCAGAAAGCTTGGAAAAAATTCTTGCTCCAAGAGAGGAAGCCATTGGCGTGTTTCATTTTTGCATAGAAGATAAACTTGTTGTTGATCGTATTTTGGGGCGTTTTGCGTGCAGTCGTTGCCAAAAGGAATATAACGACAAAACAATGAAGCCCGTTGTTGAAGGCGTATGCGATCGTTGTGGAAACAAAGACTTTACGCGACGTCAGGATGACACCCTGGAAACGGTCAAGAGTCGTTTGAAAAATTACAAAGAGCTCACCGAGCCTGTTGTTCAGTTTTATGAAACGCGTGGCGTGGTGTCTGAAATTGATGCGTCTTTGGATGTGGAGGCCGTGTTTGAGCAAATTTCCGCGGTACTTCAAAATGTTGTTGGTTGATTTTTAAGGAGTAGAAAGTGGCACGTATTGCAGGAGTAAACATCCCAACTCAGAAAAAAGTAGGCATTGCCTTACGTTATATTTATGGCATTGGGCCGCAGAATGCTTTGGAGATTTTGAAAAAAGCCAAAGTTTCGCCGGATATTCGCGTTCATCAATTGACCGACACCGAAGTTTTGCACATTCGTGAAATTATTGACGGGGGCGATTATAAGGTGGAGGGCGATTTGCGTCGGGAAGTTTCCATGAACGTAAAGCGCTTGATGGATTTGGCGTGCTACCGCGGGCTGCGGCATAGAAAGGGCCTTCCTGTGCGCGGGCAACGCACGCATACGAACGCGAGAACGCGTAAAGGCAAGGCTGTTCCTATTGCAGGAAAAAAGATTGCCGCAAAATAAGAGGATAGGGGGCGCGGGGATCCCAGGGGAACAAAGAGTGAAGAATATTTTTGAAATTTTGAGTTTGGAGAGTAGATTTTATGGCAGCAACTAGTTCAGTTCGCATTCGAAGAAAAGATCGGAAAAGCGTTGTTAACGCAATTGTGTATATCAATTCAACTTTTAATAACACAATGATTACGATTACGGATGAGTTTGGGAATGCTGTGGCCTCTTCTTCGGCGGGGATGGTGGGCTTTAAAGGTTCTCGGAAATCGACGCCGTATGCTGCGCAGGTGGCGGCGGAGTTGGCGGCAAAAAAAGCAGCGGAACACGGTGTGAAAACAGTTCGCGTTGTTGTAAAGGGCCCAGGGGCCGGACGCGAGACGGCTTTGCGCGCTCTGCAGTCGGCGGGATTTAATGTGACTTCTATTGCCGATACGACGCCCATCCCACATAACGGTTGTCGGCCGCCTAAAAGAAGAAGGGTGTGATGTTGTTTTTAGAAAAAGCTAGTGTGTCTTGTAATTGTTTTTTTAAGAAGGGAGTACTTTTGTGATTGAACAAAATTGGCGATCGTTAATCAAGTCCGGGAACTTAGATGTTCAGTACGTCGATTCCTCTATGCGCGGCGCTCTTATTGTTGCTGAGCCTTTGGAGCGCGGCTTTGGGATGACGCTCGGAAACGCTCTGCGGCGCGTTTTATTGTCGTCTTTGCAGGGCTCAGCGTTTGTTTCTGTCAAGATTGATGGGGTACTCCATGAGTTCTCGTCTATCCCAGGCGTTATTGAAGATGTGACGGACATCATTTTAAATATCAAGTCTATCGGCGTAAAACTCACGTCCGAACTTTCTAAAAAAGTTCGTATTTCGGTCAAAGGGCCAAAAATTGTGCGCGCTTCGGATATTGAAGTGACGTCAGGCGTTGAGATTTTGGATCCGGATGCTGAGATCTGCACGTTGGGCGATGGATTTTCTCTCAATATGGAATTAGGCGTGGCCTCGGGGCGCGGCTTTGTCCCTGCGATGTATGACCCGGAAGAACCGAAAGTGGTCGGGGTCGTTCCGATTGACGCCTTGTTTTCTCCAGTGAGGCGGGTTACTTACAATGTCGAATCGACGCGTGTCGGCCAAAGAACAGACTATGATAAATTGACCATAACGGTAGAAACGGACGGATCGGTAAAGCCGGACGACGCTTTGGCTTATGCGGCGCGCATTATTGTGGATCAGATGCAACAGTTTATTAATTTCGACGAGCCAACATTAAGCGGCGCGAATCGTGACGGTCTGCTCTTAAATTTCAACCGGAACTTGTTGCGCCGCGTTGAAGATCTTGAGTTATCGGTTCGCTCGGCGAATTGCTTGAAAAATGAAAACATTTTTTATATTGGGGATTTGGTTCAGCGGACGGAAGCCGAAATGCTGCGGACGCCAAACTTTGGGCGGAAATCTTTGACGGAAATCAAAGAAGTCCTTTCCCAAATGGGCATTGGCCTTGGTATGGACGTCCCGCAATGGCCGCCTGAGAACGTCGACGAACTCTCCCGCGGGTTGGACGACCCTTATTCATCTTAAGTTTTTTTGCAAGAGGTAGCGTTATGAAGCACGGAATAGCCCATCGGAAATTAAATAGGACGTCGGAGCACCGAGCCGCCATGTTTAAAAATATGCTGTGTTCTCTTATGGACAAGGAGTCGCTTCAAACCACCCTCGTGAAAGCGAAGGATTTGAGGCCGCTTGCCGAAAAGGTCATCACGCTGGGGAAACGTTATCAAGAGGCGGCAACGGCTGCCGAGCGCCTCCACTTGCGCCGGCAGACGATTCAGAAAATTGGTTGCGAGAAAACGGCGTCCAAAGTGCTCACGACGCTGGCGGATTTGTTTAAAGAGCGCAAGGGTGGCTATGTGCGTATTACCAAAAACGGGTTTCGCTACGGCGACAGCGCCCCTATGGCTGTCATTAGTTTCGTGGAATTTTCTGAAGCGAGTGACGCAAAAATTTCCTATTAATATCCTTTAAAAATTCCCGCGCTTTGTTTCTTTTGAAGGCGCAGGTATTTTTTGTTTTAGTGGAAGGGAAGGGCTTTTTTTGTTTTTGACAAAAAATATCGCTCCTTTCTAGAATGAATGTAGAAACTTATGGAAGAAAGCGCATCTCAAGTTCTAAAATAAGCGTGTGCACGTCGGGCACTTTTAAAAACCCTGGATTTTGTTCAGAAATAGGCAAGTTCCTTCCCTTGGGCGGCTTTTCAGAAAGCGACGGATCTTTTAGAGAGAACTTGTGCGTTTTAAGAGTCTGTCTTCACAAATGAGATGAGTTGTAGTAAACATCAAAAAGTTGTTTCTTTTTATAGATAAGACATGTCCTATCCAAGTAACTGTACCGATAAATAATGGGATCTTATAAAGAAGTTCTTTGATACAGGGAAGCGCGGCAAAAGTCGCAAACATTCGCAGAGAAACATGGTTAATGCTATTTTTATCTCAATAAAACCGGATGCCCGTGGCGCCAACTCCCGTCGGACTTTCCCCCTTGGAAAAGCGTTTATACCTGTCTAGTCCCAAATTCTTGTTGTATAATTCTTGAGCAAACTCCGTCGACTCTTTCCCCATCTTTTTAGCAACAAATTCTACGGGGGTAAACCCTTTTATCGCCTTCAATCTTTTCCCCAAG
>BNTO01000004.1 GCA_025996655.1 Alphaproteobacteria bacterium | reverse complement strand
CAGCTGTTCTAGCTGTCGTTCCTGCAACAAAAAATTCCATTAATTTTAGCTGTTCTTTTTTGCTCAATTTGCAATGTTTTATGTACATACGCGCACCTTAACATAAAAATGTTAGGTGTCAGCCCCTAAAAGAAAAGAGCAACGCCCACAAGATTTTCAAAAATTCCTACTTCGCTGCAATCGCATAAAAAAAGATCTGCAGATCGCTCTGTCGTACACGACTTTTCAAAAAGTTTGCAAAAATTCCTAACATACGTGAGAATCCCTTGCAAGAGAATCTTAAGTGCGCCTAGATTTTTACTTTTTTCGGAAATTTTATAGATTTCATAGCATCCCAAAAAGCTTTATCGAAAACAGCGCCTAAAAAAAAGCGAAAAAAATTCAAGCTTTTCAAAGAACAGGAGCAAACATGTTAGACGAATTTTCTGTTATTTCACAAATCGCCGTTGTTGTTTCCGTTGCGCTTGTCAGCGGGTTGCTTCTCGTTCGCCTAAAACAGCCGGATATTTTAGGTTACCTCCTCACAGGCGTTATTTTAGGGCCGTCGTGTTGCGCGTATATCGCGTCACGAGAATCGGTGGAGATATTTGCCCAACTAGGCGTTCTGATGCTTCTTTTTGTCATTGGTATGGATCTCAATATCAAAACTTTCAAAAAGAATCTTGCCACCCCCATTTTTTGCGTTCTCACGCAAATTGCAGCGGGGCTTATTATTATGATATTGGTGTCTCTTTTTTTGCCGGCTTGGCCCCTTTATTTTACGATTTCCATTGGGTTTGCCGTCGCACTCTCTTCAACGGCTGTCGTCATGAACACGTTGGAGCAATTTGATTTGACACAATCTAAAATGGGAGCGCTCACAGTTAGCATTCTCATCGCGCAAGATATTATGCTTGCTCCTATGATTTTGGTCATCAAGGCCATGACCAATAACAGCTTTAATGGGCAGCTTATCGCAAAAGTCGTGATTGCCGTTGCTTTTACGGCGCTTTTTCTCATTTGGATCGATCACGCCGCCAAGTCTCAAAAATTCAAATATATAAGAACGCTTCTTGGGAAAAATAAAGATCTTTACATGTTAACGAGCTTGTCTCTTTGTTTTGTGGCCGCCGCACTTGCCGAAGGAATAGGGCTAGAGGCCTCTTATGGCGCCTTCTTGGCGGGGTTAGCACTAGGAAATCTCAGCGAAACGCAAGATTTATTTATCGAAACCGTGCGCCCCATCCAAAAAGTGTTGCTCCTCATCTTCTTTCTTTCTATTGGCTTGTTGCTTGATGTGTCCTTCGTTTGGCAGCACCTTGGAACCGTGGCCTTTTTGCTCATTTTGGTAACCATTGTCAAAACGCTGATCAACATTGTTATTTTGAGGGCGCTGAAAATTAAACTTGTACAAGCGTCTTTTATTAGCGTCGCCCTGGCGCAGCTGGGGGAGTTTACCTTTGTTTTGACAAAATCCTTGGAAAAGCAAGCGAATGAATCTTTTGTTTTTGCCGAAAAGTGCCTTGTGGCGTTGACGGTGCTGTCTCTTATTTTGAGCCCAATTTGGTTTCACATTGCTCAAAGGCTGAGTGGTATTTTAGAAAAACGACAAATGAATTCGCCCAAAGTTCTTTCAACCTACATCTTTGGAAATATGGTGGATTCCGTTAAAAGCCCGCTTGAATTTGTAGGGAAAAAATGTTTTTGTTTTTGCAGAAAAAAGAAAAAGGAGTCGGATCTTCCTGCCCCAACCGTTGTTAAAAGTTCAACAAAAGGAAAGGAACCCGTAGAAAAAGTGCCGCCTAAAGGCGAAGGGGGGCCCGACAAAGAAGAATGAGGGAAAGCGCCCTTTGCGCAATCTCCGTGAAAAAAATTCTTATGTCCTATAAAATGAAGGTGCGCTCGTTCTAACAATGTTCTTATGCGAAGGGCTATAAAAAACAAAAAAAAATCCGAAACAAGGGGAGGCCCCTCCTTTCTGGCTTTTCTTTTTTCGAAAGCGGGGCTTGGGGTCGCTTCGGGGATCGTCCTTCTTTTTGCGGGGCTCTTGACCGGAACGCAGCATGATCCCTCGCGTTTTCGGACGGTAGCACAGAGCGCGTGGGGCCAAGTTTTAGAGAACACAGGGTTCATGCTCAAAGAAGTCCTTCTTTTTGGCCGCTACCGCTCCTCTCAGGAGGAAATCCTGCAAACGCTAGACATAAAAGAAGGTCAATATCTTTTTACAAAAAATTTGGACGTCCTGCGGCAAAAACTCTTGACGTTGGAGTGGCTCAAAGATGTCCGGATTCACCGTTCACTCTGCGGAGCCCTTTATATTTACGTGACCGAACGAGAGCCTATCGCCCTTTTTCATGACGAAAAACAAAAAAAATTCTTTCTGGTTGATAAAGAAGGGCATCTTATCAACAAACCTATTGCGCCGTGTTTTCGCGGCTTGCCTCTGTTGTCGGGGAAAAACGCGGAAAAGAAAGCCTTTAAAATCCTTGAAAAGCTTAACCGTTTCGCCGCCATTCGCGCCAAAGTTTCCGCCCTGGCCTTTATTCAAAACCGTCGGTGGAATTTACAATTAGATCATCACATCGAAGTCAAACTCCCCGAAGCCGATGTGGAAAAAGCCTTAAAGATCCTAGAGAAACTTATCCTCATGGGAAAGGTCTCTACGGGCGACGTCAAAGCCATTGACTTACGCCAAAGGGGCCGAGTAACGCTACAGCTTTCCGAGAGTGGGAAGAGCTTTCTAAAATCATCTGGCTATAGGCCTGGAGTAGGGAGGGAAAGGCGGGATAAATCGTTTCCTCTTATTTAGCGAACTTTCCGGATGTCCTATTTCTTCTCATAAGAAAGAAGGAATCTAAAGCTTTGCTTATTTCCTTTTTCTGCCTTTTAGGACCAAGTTCATACCCATGAATTTGTGTAGGCGGTAAGTTTTTAGGAAGAGAAAAAAAAATTCGTTTTGTGATATAGGTAAAGAGGGACGTTCTCGTAGCTCAGATGGATAGAGCGTAGGATTCCTAATCCTGAGGTCGTGGGTTCAAATCCCTCCGGGAACACCATTGAGATACTTTAAATCAAGTAAGTTTTTGAAAAAATCCACCCGCCCCCCGTTTCAGGACGAACTTGGTGGTCACAACAGGACTCGGACCTGTGACCCCTACGATGTGAACGTAGTGCTCTACCAACTGAGCTATGTGACCAGCCTTTGCTAAAGTATACAAAAAGGGGCCCTAAAACAGTAAACAATTTTTCGTCTCTTTTTATCCTGATCCCTCCTCTTATCATTTTTAGCGTTGAAAACATGGAAAAATAGGAAGGACGTACTCCCCACCCACCCTCACAGGGTATCAGAAAAACGTTAAATAATTGTAAATAAAATAGAAGTATTAAAAAAATAATATCTTGTTTTATGATTTTTTAAAAACTTTATGATATTTTATATGGGGTAAGTGGGAAGCAGCATTGCGTACAAAAAAAGGAATCATACAAATTTTCTCAAAGAATTTATTGCTTCAACGAAAAGCTTTTCTCATAGTGAAAGAAGGGACGCGGTCGTTTGCGTGCGTTCTTTTCTGCGTTTTAGCTTTTCAAGGGAAAAAATGAAAAAATTATTTGGAACCGACGGTATTCGCGGCCGCGCCAATGAGGGCGTGATCATCCCAGAAAGGCTCGTTAAGATTGGGCGGGCAGTTGCTTATTATTTTCAACGCCACGGGCGCCCTGCCCCGGAGGCCGCGCCGCCCTTTGAAAGCCCCTACCGCCCGTTTAACCCCTACGTGCGCGATTCCATCGTAAGCCATCCGTTCACCGTCGTTATGGGGAAAGATACGCGCCTGTCAGGCTATATGATTGAGTCGGCCTTGGTGGCGGGCCTCGTCGCCCAGGGAGCCCACGTCATTATGCTTGGTCCCGCTCCCACGCCCGCTGTAGCCTTGTTAACGCGCTCGCTGCGTGCGGATGTAGGAATTATGATTTCTGCCTCCCACAACCCTTATTATGACAATGGGATTAAGTTTTTTGATGCGACGGGCACAAAATTTACCGAAGAAGTTGAACAAAAAATTGAGGAAATCCTTCAAGCCGACGCCTTTCCACCCAGTGCGGAATGCGGGAAGTCGATGCGCCTGGATGACGCTGTGGGCCGCTATGTTGAGTTTGCCAAAGCGACGTTTCCCAAGGGGCGCACCTTAGACGGGCTGAAAATCGTCCTAGACTGTGCCAACGGCGCGGCGTACAAAGTGGCGCCTCGCGTTTTTTGGGAGCTTGGTGCGTGCGTTGTTCCTATTGCAGACGCGCCGAACGGGCGGAATATCAATGAAAACTGTGGCGCGTTGCATCCCGAAAACCTTTTTTCGCATCTCCAAACGTCTCAGGCGGATGTGGGGCTTTCGCTGGATGGGGATGCCGACCGGCTTGTTTTGATGACGCCTAAGGGAAATATTGTCAACGGCGATCAGATTTTGGCGCTCCTTGCGGGAAAAATGCACAAAGAGGGCACGTTGAGGGGCGGCGTTGTTTCGACGAATATGTCGAACCTCGGCCTCAAAATGCATCTGAAAACCCTAGAGATTCCTCATTTTGTGGCGCCTGTTGGCGATAAGAATGTTTTAAAAATGATGCAGCAAACGGGGAGTAATTTGGGCGGCGAGGAGTCCGGGCATATTCTTTTGAGTGACGCGAACACAACGGGGGACGGCATTATTGCCGCGCTTCATGTTCTTGGGATTCTTGGCGAAAATAAACAAGCTTTGGATGAAGTTTTCCCGGTGTTTCAACCGGTTCCTCAGATTGTTCGAAATTTTCCGCTTGGAAGAGGTATCACAGACGAACAACTACGCGTGCTTCGTGAAAAAGCCCTTGATTTTCTAGGGGAACAAAGCGATGTTGTGATCCGGAAATCCGGAACGGAACCCGTCCTTCGTATCATGATTCAGAGCATCGATGCCTCTCTGTTGGAGACTTTTTTTGAAGAAATATCCACAGTTTTTTTTGCTGCTTAGTTTTTTTATTTTTCTAAAAAAGGAAGACACCAGAAAATCTGGTGCCTTTGATTGTTTTAGTGTGAGTTCAGATCTTTTTAAAACCTATACCCCAAAGTTAAGGAACCACGGAACCCGATCGTTCGCTTAAGGTAAAGGTCGTTATCATAATCCTTAAGAGACTTTAACTCCCCGGGTTGAGGTGCCATTTGTGTTTTTGGTACGTTCGGGTCATTTTCGTCTTCTTTAAATTTTGCACTAGTAAACTTTGTGGTCAGGTCTTCGTCGTCATAAAAAGTTCTTGTACCCCACGTCTCGCCTGAACGCGTGTATTTCGCCTTTCCGCTTACATGTTTCGCTTCTAACTTTTTGTTTAAACCAATAGCAATTGCTGCGTCAAATCCAACAAAGAACCCAGAATCAAAAATGTACTTAACTCCGGCACCAGGGACAATACTCCAAAGGTTAGTCTTAATCTCATCTCCTTTCATCTCTTCTGTTTTTATTTTCGCATTCGTGTGGAGTTTCGTCACAACATATTTTTCGTCTAAATCTCCATCTTCATCCTTGTCCGCACTCTTCTTATCCGTTGTCGTTGTAGTTTCATATGGGGGGCCGTCCAGAGGAGATATAGTAAATCCATTCGATACGAATAATAAGCAGTCATAGTTTTCGCCGCCTAATCCCACGAGTGATTGCTTCACTTTCGTATACGTCCCCTCAAACCCGATGGAAGCATAAACCAACACTTTCTGCATAACTTTAACACCCACCATGAGAGCAGATCCGTAAGAGAACATTGGTTTTCCCTCGAACTTGTATACGGCTTTCAAGCTTCCATCAAAGCCCGTTAGCTTTGGCTTTAACGTTGCGTTGTCGTTTTTATCTTCGATCTTCGCGCTATCATAAAATCCGTAAATTTTTACACCGATATAGAACTTACTGGCCATTTCGTAACCACCGCCGATTTCTCCACCGACAATAAACGCCGCATGGCCTTTTTTTATAAAAGCAACCTGTTCTTTTTTTTTCTGATCTTTGTGGCGGAAGTACTCTCCTATTTTGTCGTACCCTCCTCCAAGATTCACGCCTACGTAAATACCCGTCGCCGTCGGTGTTGCGCGAGCTCCAGCGGCTAAGAAAGCACTGGCTAGTACTATTTTTTTTGTATTCATAAATGACTCCTAAAAATCCTTTGTTGTTTTTTTGAAAAAACCTTCCCTAATTACAGTTATACGCCTTTTTTCTTTGTCCGAAAGGAAAAAGAAACACATTCTTTACACTCTCTTCATAAAATTGTGACAAAAAAGCAACAAAAGATCCCGTGTGTATTGTAGGAAAAGGCCTGGGACGTGTTACACTTAGGGGGCCCTTCCTCTTTTTTATCCTTTTTTGCGTGATTGTCCAAGTCCTCCCCTCGACTCTTTTAGACAAGACATTGTCTTATATGGCGCAGGAAGAGCTTCATGTGGGGCAAATTGTTTTGGTTGCGCTGCGCAATCGCCCATGTTTGGGGATTGTCTGGGCGCTTGGTTCTGAGGGGGGAAAGGCGGGGGGAGGCGCGGCGGGCGCGCCCTCTTTCAAACTAAAGCCTATTTTACAATCTTTCCCTTTTTATTTTTCGACTCAAAATCTTCAGTTTTTGGAACATTTCGCGCAGTACAATCTTTTTTCGAAAGGATTCCTTTTAAAAATGATGCTTCCTTTTTCGGTGGAAAGTTTTCAAAAAATGATACAGGAAAAGGAGGCGGCGGCCGCGCCTCAGGAAGCGTTTGATTTTTCGGCTCCCATCGCGCTCAATACGTCGCAAGCCCAAGCCGCGCGCCAGCTGGTTGCCCAAAATCATTTTGGCGTCACTCTTATAGACGGCGTCACAGGCTCAGGGAAAACAGAAGTCTACCTTTCTGTTTTGTCGGAAACCCTGCAAAAATCCTCGCGCAAACAGGCGCTCTTATTGTTGCCCGAAATCGCCCTCACAAAGGCCTCGTTACTGCGGTTTCAAAAATATTTTCAAACCAAACCTTGGATTTGGCATTCCAACACCACGCCGGCGCAAAAACAAAAAATATGGCTCGCCGCCCTCTCCGGCGCGCCTTGCGTTGTGATTGGGGCGCGCTCGGCGCTTTTCCTGCCTTTTTCGCATTTAGCGATGATTATCGTCGACGAAGAGCACGACCCTTCTTACAAACAAAACGAGCAGGGGACATATCAGGCGCGGGATATGGCCATTTTGCGCGGGAAAATTGAGGACGTTCCCGTCATCTTGGCGTCCGCCACGCCCTCTTTGGAGACAGTACAAAATGTAAAGACGCACAAATATGATTGCGTCCTTTTGCCCACGCGTTTTTCAGAGGCACAACTGCCTCACCTTCATGTCGTCGATATGCGCCTGGAACAAGATTTCGCGCTTTTGTCGCAGCCCCTGGCCCAGGCGCTCTCCCGCGCCCTTCAACGCCAAGAGCAGGCCTTGCTTTTCGTGAACCAACGCGGCTACGCCCCCGTTTCTTTGTGCCGCAAATGTGGGTTTAAGTGGCAGTGCCCGTCTTGCGCGGTGTATCTCATTGAACATAAGGCAGCGGGCCATCTTTTGTGCCACCACTGCGGTTATGTTCAACCCCTACCCTTCCGTTGCCCGCAATGCGAAAGCGAAAAATCGCGGCTTGTTTTGGGGGTGGGGATGGAACGCGTTCTTGAAACAGTTCAAAAAACGTTCCCAAAAGCCCGCTGCCTGTGCCTTTCAAGCGATACGCTCTCTTCCAAAAAACGTTGGGACCAAGCCATGGAAGACATTCACAATAATAATGTCGACATTCTGCTTGGCACGCAAATCCTCGCCAAGGGGCATCATTTCCCCAATTTAACGACGGTGGGCATTATTGAAGCGGACCGGAACGCTTCGGGGTGCGACCTGCGCGCGAATGAGCGGACCTTTCAGCTTTTGCAACAAGTGGCGGGGCGCGCCGGACGTGAGCAAAAGCCGGGCCATGTTTTCCTGCAGACTTTTGCGCCCGAGTCCCCCCTTCTTCAGGCGCTTTGCCAAAATGATCGCGATCCTTTTTACGACTACGAACTTGCGGACCGCCAACAGCACGCCATGCCCCCTTTTAAAATGTTAATCGCCCTCATTCTTTCGGGGCGCAAAGAAACGGATGTTCAAAGGGAGGCGCGGCGTTTGGCACAAACGTTCCCTCTTGCTACGGCAACGTTGCTGGGCCCCGCGCCTGCGCCCCTTTCGAAACTACGCGACACGTACCGCTACCGGCTTCTTATCAAAGGGGACAAAGGCACGGCGCTGCAAAACGGAATTAAAGCGTGGGCGAAAAGTGAGAACCCCGCGGTTTCTCTTGTGGTGGACGTGGACCCCTACGATTTTTTGTAAGAAAGTTGTCTTCCTGTAAACTTTTTTGTTGCGTTTTGTGCTTTTTGCCCTTATCCTGAAGTGTATGAGATCTGTGCGAAATTTATGCCCTTGCCGCGGGTGCGGCAGAGGGGCGCAGAAGTTAACAGCATTTAAAAAAGGAGAATCGTATGAATGGGAAGAAAATTATAGCCGCTCTTGGGTTGCTGGGTGTTTTGGCAACGCCAAAAATACAGGCGTCGCTTGCTGCGAAAGAATTCGACATTGTTAACGGATTACTTGGGATGAACCGAGACATCGTGATGAGGCTAATGCAGTTTACTTGGAGGAAAGAGGAAACACGCGCTGTGACCGGAGTGTCACAGGAAACGTACCGAATGACGAAAACTAATGCCTTCGTTTGGTTTAGTAACATTGTAAAAGAAAGAGCCGACTTGGGTGAGGACGACTACAAACCGCCGCAACAACTCTTGGCACTGATGAAAGGAAAGGGTTGGTGTGAACTTAACTTCTACGCCGACGAGAGTAGTGACAATATGGAACCTACGGATAATGATCGTTTTGTTTCGTTGATAGAAATATACCGCGCGTCCGCGCCCGGAAACCAGACGTTAACCAACAAAGACTAGGCCAGGAGTTTGACGTAAGGGTTAGCCCAAGAGGAGTCGTTGGTCACCTTATGGATGTCCCGGAGAGCTTGCGAGGAGAGGCTGTGAATGAACTAATCCGAAGGGGACTGTATCCATACGGCGGATTCGATAAAATTCCTAAGTTGGACAAGGCCTTTCTCCTTGAGGTGGAGCCGAAAGCTTTACTACTCCCGTACCTACGCGGAGTATCTGACAATAGTTGGTGTCTGAGACGCGAAGTGACATACCAGTCGCTCCGCTACGGCTTGCAGACGGACTTGTGGGGGCCGCCGCACTCGACATCACCAGAACAGCTAAGCCTCTGGACGCAAAAACAGAGGGCAAGTCACCTACAATGGTCGGCGAGTCAACCGAAACCCTTGTTTGCACAGATCCTCAAAGCAAACACACACCACTTCGGTGAAGGGGGGTACCAAGATTTTTCCTCATTCGTGACACCCGACATATTTGAATATTTTTGGTCGGCCGAATCGGCCGGAAGTTTTGCTAGGGCTCGCGATAAAAAGGGCCAACATCTTTTTGACCAGAAAGTCGTGGCGGCTGCTAAGAAGCGAGCCAAGGGCAAATCTTACGATAGGGAGACTTACGCCAAAAGGCTCTTGGAAAGGGACGGCGGCCTGAAACGGGGTACACGAAAGTTCTGCACCGTACAAAAAGGCCTGGCCTTCTGCCATTTAGGAGAAACGATTAGTGTGCCAAAAGGCGTGAAAACGCCGAAATGAGGGGCGCGGAGCCGCTCCCTTAACGCGGATAAGCAGGACGCGACCTACTCGAACGCCCCTCCTCCTCCCTTTCCACGCTCACCACATCTGCTACGCGATCGCGAAAGTATGGCTCGACGTTCCCTACAACACTACCCGGTGGGGAAGAAGGAGGAAATAAACAAGAAAATCAGCGGCAAAAAGTTCATCATCTTTTGCTGCGTGGGGTCGGTGGGCTAGGGCGACAGTTTTTGTTGCAAAAACATCGTCCCTGTCATGATGATCGGCAGCAAGTCCATCTGCAGAAAAGGCGGCGACAACCAAGGCAGGAAAGCCCGAAAAAAGTGCTACTTTGAACGTCTGTTTCTGCAGTTCCTCTCGTGGCCAAGGGACCAAGTGGGCAGCATATGCCAAAGACCAAAGTCAAAAGCAGGGACACCTCCCGTGAAGAGTGCTTGTGGGCCAAGGGAAATTTTAACAAACAAAGCAAGCAGCACTAGGGTCATTGTATAACGAAAAAGGTAAAAAAAGTACCTTTTTGAAATAAATATCCTTGACTACCTCTTAAACTTAATACTTTTTTAAAAACTTCTTGGGACAATAAGGGTAATGCCTTAGTGTTGAACTTCGTTGATGTCAGCCTGTTTTAAAAATTTTTTAAAGCTTTTTAGCTTTTTCCTTACGTTTTTAGACAGCGCATTTTCAATTGTTTATCAGCCTTTTTTTCCGCCGCCCCCTCCTGTATCCTTTATTCCATATCCAGGTCTACATGGGGAACCTGGATATTTCCGTAGCGATACTGGTGTTTGGTATCCTAATCCTGGTGCAAATTCTCCTTATGGTTCTCGCGCTCCTGTCCCAGCCCAAGCGACCGCTGCCCCTTCTAGCTCACCTCAGGAAACACAGACTGATAACGGAATTAATTTTGGCAATATTCTATCGAGTATAACGGATGTCGCTAACAGTCTAAAACCAGCTACCCAAGCAGCCGGAGCAAACGGTTTGTCCAACAATGGGTCCTATTCGTCGTCAGGAACGTATTCTCAACCGGGATATTCGCAGGGAGGAACGTATTCGCAGGGGTCCTATTCGTCCCAAGGGTCGTACCCGCAAGGCTATCAGCCTCAAAATCCTTATCCGCCGCAACCAACTTTTATAAATTCTATGGGCCAAGGACCCTTTGGGAATATTCCAAATTATAACGGGGACAATTATAGTAATCCCATTTTTAATCAACCTGCTATTGAACAAACAGATGCTACGTCTGGAGGGAAGGAACCGCGTCCTTCAGATGGGGAACCACCTCCCAACTCTTATGGGATGAATGTTGGAGGATCGAATGGCTCCCCTCCTAACGCTGGAGGTCCGAATTGGAGGCAAAACTATCCTCCTAACGTTTCCACGGCAAATTTCGGAGGGCACAATGGTCCACAGCCTAACGCTTGGGGCCCAAATCCAGGGCGACCGAATTTCCCCTCCTAATTCTTTTTGAGCGAATTTTGAAGGTTCAATAGCGCCTCTATGCTGCGACTCAAAGTTGGGAACAGGGAAATTTTATCAGGTTCTTCATTCTTTTTAAACAAATTCTTGGACTTGTAAATAGTATATGTCGAAAATATGATCTCTTGTTAATAAAATATTAATACTTTTTATATAGAATATAATAACGTTGTTCTTTATTGTTGTGATATTTTATGAATGCAAAAAAATATTTTTCCCTTTTTCTTTTTGTCCCTATGGTGTCTGTTTTCTCCAGCAAAAATGTTAAAAAGGACAAAAATTTAGGGAGTGTAGACTCTCACAGTACGGTCGTTGGACAAAATACTAACCTGCCGGAAATTCAGGATCCGATTAAATTGAAAAAAGAAACAGAATTAACGGAGGGAAACGGAACAGAAGGGGTCGACCCTCTTATGATTGAAGCGCCGGTTCGAATCTATGTTTTTCTCACAAGTATTGCGTTGCCTGTTCTTAAAGGCAAAAAACCCTCTCTGGCTACCATGGATCAAACACTAACACAAGTCATCAAAGATGCGGAGTCAGTCCTGGCGTGCTATTCGCCGGAAACACTATCTTCGACGAGAGGCATGATCATAAAACTCTTGCTTAAGAAAGTCCTCAAACCTGAAGCGATGACGCAATTAAAAGAAAAGGTTCAAAAACTAGCAAAAGGAGAGGGATGCTGTTCAGGGTGCGGCTCGTCCGCGGCGTTGACAAATGCCCGGAACATATCCAGCAATCTTTTGGAGGCCATTGATCCGTTTATCATCACGCTTCGAGAAAAACAAGGGGACGCTTTTACACAACAAATTTGTATAGAAACAAAGAAGGCCGCGGCGAGTTTAAGGAGCGAAATATTTCGGTGTAAAAATACGAAAGTCGATGACCTTTTTATTAATCTCATAGAGAAAGATGCTATTTTACGAGAGATTATCCAAAGTTTGGAAGACAGCATCTAAAAATATTAGGGATTCTTTTAAGAGTTTTTGGCCCAAAAAAAGGGGCTAAAACCTTTCGGAAAAATTTTCGTAAAGGGGTAGGAAAAGGGACAAAACAATCCACAAGAGAAATCCTCCCGCAAACACTAACAAGGCCGGTTGGAGGTGGGCGAGCCGCCGGTCTGTTTTTTCGGTTAAGCGCTGCATTTCGAGTGTGGCGCATTGTTCTAAGAGAGCGCCTAGCGCTCCACAGTTTTCTCCGATTTCGGCAAATTTTGCAGCGCTTTTCGGAAACCCTTGCGTTTTTTCTAAAGCTTGATGCAACGCCTCGCCTTGCACAACGCGATCAACAAGCTTTCCCACTGTTTTTTTAAACGCGGCCACTTGAATGTGCTGTTGCGACAAAACGAGGGCCTCTTTTGTCATAATGCCGGACCTCAACAAAAGAGCAAGCGTTTTTAGCCATAAAATTCCGTCATAGTCCAACGTGGCCGGGCCTTTATTCGCCCCCAACCTTTTTCTTTTCCAAAGGTACCTCCATCCCCAAATTCCAAGCGGGATCCCAACAAGCGTAAGCAAACTTAGTCCAGGGTGCGCAACAAACGCATCCGACAAAACAAAAAGGACTTTCTGCTCAGGTGCGCTTGGCGCATCCTGAAACGTTCGAATTTGGGGAACTAAAACGTACAAGGTCAAAAATAAAAAAGAAAGAGTCGCCCCTCCAACAAACAAGGGATAGGCCAAAGCTTTTCTTTTACGGCTTTTGAGATCGCGTTGCGTTTCAAAAAAAAGGCCCATCATGCGGCAATTTTCTTCTAACGAGCCCGTATTTTCTGAATTTTTAAGACTGTTCACGGCAAAAGGTGGGAAAAGGGCAGGATTCTTGGCAAGTGCTTCTGAAAAAAGGAGGCCTTGCTGAATTTGGCCTAAAATTTGGTGAGCCATATTTCTTTTGCCTACGTCCGGGAGGGCCTCAAGAATTTCAAGCGCGTCTTTCAGAGTCATCTTTTGAGCGAGAAGCGTGGCTAATTGCAAGAAAAAATTTCGCAATTCTACAATTTTTTGCGCAGAACTCGCGAAGTTTTCAAAGAAGTGCGCACGCACAGAAAGGGGCGTTAAATTTTGCTTTTCGAGATACGCCTTAAGCGCGTTCTTGTTTTCCGCATTCTCAACGCCTTTAATCAGGCTTCCTCGGCCATCCACAGCTTCGTAATAAAACAGCGGCATGACTCCTACCTTGCGTCTAAAAAAAAAGGGGAAACACGTGGCTCCCCTCTACGTTACTTTTTTAGAAAGTTCCTGGAATAGGAGGCTGTCCCTGATAAGACTGGTAAGGCGGCATCCCCTCTCCATAAACGCCTCCAGGCGCAGGCTCAGGCTGCGGAGGCACAGGATACAGGGGAGACGGCGGCGCGTAAGGAGCGGGCGGTTGCCCTGTCTGGAACCCTAAAGCAGGAGAAATGGGCGACGGAGCTTGGTAAGCCGGGGCGTCTGCGGGTTTGTGAGGAGCTGGAACATGTCCTTTCTTTCTTCGTGATTTTCTCGCGTTGATAACAGCCTTTGCTGGAGTCGCGCGTATCCCGTATTTTTTTCGGCAGAGCGGACAAATAGCAGGATTTTTTGTTCCAACAATAGCAGCAATTTTCACCTCAAGAGCGCGTTTTTCACTTTGTAGTTGTTCGAGCGAAGTGGGGTTTTTTCCCCTCATCTGATCCCTATATTGTTTTTTCAATTCGGGGACTTCCATGGCTGCGCGCGCAGCTTCTGCTTGTTTTTGCGAAATGGCCTTTGCTCTCTGGGGAACATCATTTTCAAAATCGATTTCCTGTGCGCAATTTGTCAAGAACAAAAAGGCCCCCAGCGCCCCCAAAAACTTCAGGCCTTTTTTTAAAAAAATCAAGAAGCCCCCTCCGCTCATAAGCTTGTTCATATATTTCCCCTTTGAAAAAAGACACAAGAACCTAACCCCCCTCATTCTTAAGAATAGACGATTTTTTCTTTTTTGGCAAGACTTGCCCCCATTGCCTACATGTCGCAAAGACGCTAGATGTCTAGTCCCAAATTCTTGTTGTATAATTCTTGAGCAAGATTATGAAGTGTGGAAGGAGGCTTTAGGAGACAGATTTACCACAGGAACGCCCGAACGACGGAGGCAATTCGTCTCGAAATTCCTCA
>BNTO01000003.1 GCA_025996655.1 Alphaproteobacteria bacterium | reverse complement strand
ATAACTTGGGGAAAAGATTGAAGGCGATAAAAGGGTTTACCCCCGTAGAATTTGTTGCTAAAAAGATGGGGAAAGAGTCGACGGAGTTTGCTCAAGAATTATACAACAAGAATTTGGGACTAGACAGATAAAAAAAATTTAGAAGGCTATGTTAAAATTGCAGAGAAGGGTTGAAGCTTGCTATCTTGCAGTTCATATGTTTTTAGGCTTGAAGGGAAAATGGCATCTTTTTGCAGGGCTCATCCTTTTCTCGCCAGAGGTGTTTTGTAGTAAGTATTCGTCTCTTACTAATACTCCAGCTTCTCAGAAGAATAATTTAAGTCCGCCGAATTCTCAAATCAGCGGTAACAATCCAAACAACTATCGAGCTTCTCCGACGTCGGTCAAAGATCGTTCCAGTAGTCAATGTCCCTCCGACGTATATGGCATATGTTAGAAAATCTGGCCATTTGTATGTTGAATAGACCTCCTGTAAAAGTCCTTGATTCGTCATCTCTATAAATCGTCCGCATGAGACGTACAGCAGGAAGGGCTTGACAGAAAATTTGATAGTATTAAGAGATACAAAAAAAGATACAAATAATCGGAAGATTAGAATACTTGTTTCTCACGAGAACAAAGAGTATACCTGCAAAATATGTAGCGAGGGACACTTTTGTTTTTCAGACCATGACCACAATGAATCTAAGGATGATTTCCCTATTTCTTATATGAATTTGTGGTTTGCGTGTCCACAATGCTATCCAAACCTTCCGACACAAGAAAACAAGTCCCACCCTACAAATCCGCCGTTTAATTGTTATGCTTCAAATCATCAGAACCATAAATCTCAGAGGCCTGCTCTTTTAGATAATGGAGCGATTCATCTTGCTACTGCACCGTTCTGTTATCCTAGGCAGAATAAAGGAGATAAGAGATGAGTACCAGGCATTATAAAATGATTCTTACGTCTGGCAACTAAACAGGAGCAAGCAATTTATTTTCCACTCCGGGCCTATACCGGATGGTGTTTAACCCCAGATCATTCCAGATCATTGGAGTATAATGAGTGAGCAAGAATATTCACACTGGAAGGAGGCTTTAGGAGGCAAATTTTACACAGGAACGTCCGAACGACAGAGGCAATTCGTTTCGAAATCCATCCGAGTCAAGTGAGTATAGCCAAAAAGTATAATGTCACTCCCAAAACCATTATTTGCTTGGGAAAGAGAGTCTCAGGCTGATTTATCCACGCGGCACAAAAACGTACTCCACCGTACTTTCGAGGGAAGAAGGGGTTTTGCGTAACTTTTCGGGAGCACGCCTTGTTGCAACTCGATGGCTGTCTGTATACGCTCAAAGGACCATTCCAAACCTAGCGAAGCCCTCTTTTCCTCGATTTTTTCAACGTCCTAGAATCAGCATTCTTCCTAAAGACGAAAAGGAAAAGGGCCATCTAAAACAAAAATTTGCGGATTATGAGATGGTTTTTTCATGTTGATATGACGAAAGTTCATATGGAAAAGAGAAAGGTATATCTTTTCGTTGAGATCAACAGAGCCAGCTATATTTAGTACGCTCTCGATAAACTATGTGAACTTACACAAAAAAATTTATTTTCTTCCCCCTTCTTTTTTGTGGCACGATGGCGCAGGGTTCTGTTTTAACTTTTGGCATTCATGAAGGTTGATACGTCTCTTCTGAAAAGATTGCTTCAAAAGGGATGGGGCGAGTTGGTACACGCCAACCACCTTAAGCGTTCTTCAAAGCTTCTTTTTCAGCACCTCGCCTCCCTCGTTCAAAAAATAGGCCCCCTTGTAAAAAAATTGGGGACCCTTGTTCGCACATTTTGGAAAGAAAATTTTGCCGAAAAAAAAGTTTCCTCAACATTTTTACAAGATCTCTCTTTTCTTCTGGACTTTTGCTTTATCTTTTTTTCGCTTCTTCTCTCTTCTTTCCTTCTTGAATCCGACTTTTCTGAATATTCCTCCGGGTTTCTCGTTAAAAATATGATTGTCTTCACCCTCACCGTTGCTTCTTTCTCTCTCTTTTTTCAGTCTTCTTCCCCCGCCTTTTTGTCTTCAAAGGCCACCATCCGCTCCTTTTCAACCGTACTGTGTGGAACCGGTGTTTACGGCTGCTTCCTTCCCTTTTTAGGCCAGATAGAACATTTTTCTTGGTATACGCCTCTTTTTAATATTTTTATTTGCACCGGCCTGATGGCTCTTCCGCGTTTTTTTCTGCTTTTCTTTTCAAAAAAAAAGGAAGACCTCGTTCTTACCCCGCTACCGCCCGAACCTTCCGTTTGGAAAGTTTTGCTTGTGGGCGCTTTTTCGGATGTTGAGGCGTTTTGGATTGACAAAAACTTTCGGCATTATCCTGCCTTCGATCCCGTCGCCATTATTACGCTGACACCTTTTGATTTTGGCCGACACATTGGAGGGATTCCTGTTGTTGGAACAGTGAACACCCTTGAAGATTTCCTAAAAAGAAAGGCGGGCCGCCCCACGATTGAAGGGCTTCTTATCGTGAGCGATTCTCTTTCTCCCCACATTCTACAAACCATTGAGAGGAAAGCGGACGCTGAAAAAATTTCAATTCTGACGGTGATGCGCCGTCCCTATGTAGAGAAAAAACTGGACACTTCCTGCTAAGAATTCCATAATCCCACTGTAGGATCCCTCATAACACGTGTTTATGAATTTTGCGCGCCGTATCTTTTCTTATTTAGCTTTTTTTTTCATGCTTCCGTCCCAAGGTTCTGGGGTTTCTGTCACGGGGAATTCCGCCACGGGCTTTTATATTGGCGGTAGCGGGAATTTTTCAAAAATGAAAGTGGATCCCGATTTTCCAGGGAAACCTGCCTTAAAAGATGGAATGAAGGAATGTGAAAAGAGACGCTTTACTGGAGCTTTGGTGACGGGGTATACGTATTCTTTCGCGCGTTGGGCTATCGCAAGCCAGCTGCACTTTGGAATAAGTGGTGCCGGAATTCCTTCGCCGAAAAGCTGGACCTATGAAAAAAAGGGCGAAGGCGAAAACGCTGCCACCGAAAAATATAAAATGGAATCCGATTTTTATTTTAGAAACAGATACAATTTCGGGGCGGATATCCTCGGTGGATTCTCGTTTTCGAGTTTTCTCATTTATGGGCTTGTCGGCCTTCAAATGCGTGTTTTCCAGACGCGTGGGTCCCTTTCCGCCACGCTAGATACGTCGTCGGCTACGGTAGCTGCGGCCCAAGCCGACGCGAAAAAAGCCGTTGTTTATTTTGGGAAGAAAGAAACCACGCTTCAAGGCACATCTTTTTCAAAACTCAAGCCTTCCAATAAATTTGTTCCTTTTCTTGTTGTAGGCGGCGGACTGCGTTTTTTCATAGCGCGTTTTTTCATAGGAGCGGAATTCCGTTACGATATCCCTCGAACGCGCACCATGAAAGTAAAATACGCCCTTGTTGACAAAAACGATATTTTAGGTTTTGGAAAAGGGGAAAATTCTTCCGGCTCTAAAGAAAAGACCGAAATAAAATCAAAAATTAAAAACTACGGCGGAAGCCTTTTGATTGGTTTGAAACTCTAAAAGAAAGGAAGGGAGGCCGCGCCTTCGAGCGCCCCATCCCTTCCTCGCACGCGCTCGGCGCCCCCCTCTCTCTTCCTCCTCCGCCCTTTTATCCGGCCACAGCGGTTTCATTTCCACCAAAAACGGTGGCTGTGCTCGTCTCTAGCCCGGCCGCGGCCTCTTCTTTCCTTCCTTGTTCTGCGCACGCCTCGGCGTAAATTTTATATTTCTGCAGAAGACTGCCTGTCCCTGCTGGGATCAACCGCCCCACAATAATATTTTCCTTTAAGCCCACCAGTTCATCTTCCTTGTTATAAATAGCGGCTTCGGTCAAAACACGCGTCGTCTCTTGGAACGAGGCGGCTGAAATGAACGATTTCGTATGCAGAGACGCCTTCGTAATTCCTTGCAAAATAGGAACCGCATGCGCAGGCTTCTTGCCTGCAGCAATCATCTTACGATTTTCTTTCTGATACGTAATGCGATCGACGGGCTCCTCCTTAATGAAATTGGTATCGCCGGCGTCCAAAACCTCATATTTCTGCAACATTTGCCGCACAATAACTTCAATATGTTTGTCGTTAATAGGGACACCCTGCAAACGGTAAACCTGCTGGATTTCGTTGACCAAAAAAGACGCCAGCGCTTCAACGCCCATTACGCGCAAGATGTCATGTGGCACAGGATTCCCGTCCACAAGAACTTCCCCGCGGTTGACATGATCTCCCGCATGAACAATGACATGACGGCCTTTAGGAATGAGGTATTCCACCGGCTTCATCGTAACATCGTCGGGCATAATCGTCACGCGCCGCTTTGTTTTGTGGTCTTTCCCGAACTCCACGATGCCGTCGAATTCAGCCAAAAGGGCGGCATCCTTCGGATGGCGCGCTTCAAACAATTCAGAAACACGAGGCAATCCCCCCGTGATGTCGCGCGTTTTGATGGCTTCCCTCGGGATGCGCGCGATTAAATCTCCCGCCTTAATCGCAACGCCATTTTCAACCGCTAAAATCGTATCCACCGACAAAACGTATTTCGCCTCAATGCCCTTTTTCAAAGAAATAGGCTTTCCTGTCTCGTCTTGAATCTCAAGCGTCGGACGGAAGGACGTGGATTTCCCGTGTTGTTTATTATCGATAATGATGCGCGTTGTAATACCCGTATTGTCGTCTACAACGTCACGAATAGAGATCCCCTCCACCATATCAACATACGTCACAACACCGCTGGCGTCGCTAAGAATCGGAATGGTGTACGGATCCCACTCGATCAAGCTCTGGCCCTGCTTCACTTTTTCCTTATCTTGAACAAAGAGTTTCGCACCATAAGGAACAGGATATTTCCCGCGCTCTTTGCCTTTTTCATCCAGCAAAGCCAACGAGCCATTGCGCGTCAAAACAACCGTTGCCCCGTGACTATTGACGGCCGTTGTGATGTTCTGCAGTTTCAAAACCGCGTCATAAGGCGCCTCCACAAACGATTGATCCGCCCCTTTTTGGGCCGTTCCTCCAATGTGGAATGTTCTCATCGTCAGCTGCGTTCCAGGCTCTCCAATCGACTGCGCCGCAATAACGCCGACCGCCTCGCCTTCACCAATAAGCGTTCCCCGCGCTAAATCGCAGCCGTAGCAGCTGGAGCAAACGCCACCAATGCTTTCGCATGTTAAAACGGAACGAATTTTTATTTCTTCAACCGCGTGGCCTTTCAAATGCTCCAAGGCATCCTCATCAATGAGGTCTCCCTTAGGCACAAGAATGCCGCCCGTTTGCGGATCAAGAATATCCTCCGCCGCACAACGCCCCAAAACGCGCTCTTCCAGGCTTAAAATAACATTGGCCCCCTCCATAACCGCACGCATCGCGATGCCGCTTTCCGTGCCACAATCTTTTTCCGTAATAATGCAATCTTGCGCCACGTCCACAAGCCGGCGCGTTAGGTACCCAGCGTTCGCTGTTTTCAAAGCCGTGTCGGCCAACCCTTTGCGCGTTCCGTGCGTCGAAATGAAATATTCCAAAACGTTCAATCCCTCTTTGAAATTGGACGTAATAGGCGTTTCAATAATGTCTCCGGACGGATTCGCCATCAAACCGCGCATTCCCGCCAGCTGCTTCAGCTGCGCAATAGAACCTCGCGCTTTGGAATCCATCATCATATAAACAGAATTGGGCTGCTTTCCCGATTCGGTGGTGGACAAAACGCTAGACATATGTTTCGCGATTTTATCCGTACAAGAATCCCACGCGTCAATTGTTTTGTTGTATTTTTCGCGTTCAGTGATCAAACCGTCAAGATACTGCTGCTCAAAATCCGACACCATAGCTTTGGTTTCTGCGACCAAGGAGGCTTTTTCTTTCGGCACAACAAGGTCGTCCTTTCCAAAGGAAACGCCGCCTTTTGTCATATATTTGAAGCCGAGGGCCATAATTTTGTCGGCAAACATGACCGTCTGCTTTGGACCGCAAAAACGGTGGACGGTGTCAATCAATTTTGCAATATCCGTCGCGATAAGACGTTTGTTAACGCTGTCAAAAGTAATCCGAAAGTGGTGGGGAACATACTGCCACAGCAACACCCGCCCTGGCGTTGTGTCGTAACGCTTACAAAATGTTTTGCCCGCTTCGTTTGTGCAAGCAACGCGATATTTAATTTTGGAATGCACCGAAATAATTTTTTCGTGTAAGGCGTATTCTAAAGCGCCAATGTCGGAAAAAGTCATACCGTCCCCAGGCGCGTTGTCCATTTCAAACGTAAGATAATAAAGCCCCAAAATAATATCCTTTGACGGCACAATCACAGGCTTTCCGTTCGATGGATTCAAAATATTGTTGGTCGACATCATCAAAGCGCGGCATTCCAATTGCGCTTCCAAAGACAAAGGAATGTGAACCGCCATTTGGTCACCGTCGAAGTCGGCGTTAAAGGCGGTACAAACCAAAGGATGAAGCTGGATGGCTTTTCCTTCAATCAGAACGGGCTCAAAGGCCTGAATCCCAAGCCTGTGCAGGGTTGGGGCTCGATTGAGCAAAACGGGATGTTCGCGGATCACCTCTTCCAAAACGTCCCAAACTTCAGGCCGCTCTTTTTCGACCATACGCTTGGCGGACTTTAAGGTGTTTGCCAATCCGCATCGTTCAAGGCGCGAGTAGACAAACGGCCTAAAAAGTTCCAAAGCCATGCGTTTTGGCAAACCGCATTGATGCAATTTCAAACCCGGCCCCACAATAATGACAGAACGCCCCGAGTAATCGACACGTTTTCCCAAAAGGTTCTGACGAAATCGCCCATGTTTTCCCTTTAACATGTCGGACAACGATTTAAGTGGCCGTTTGTTCGTCCCCGAAATAGCGCGGCCTCGGCGGCCGTTATCAAACAACGCGTCTACGGATTCTTGCAACATTCTCTTTTCGTTACGCACAATAACGTCTGGGGCGCGCAACTCGGTAAGGCGCTTCAAACGATTGTTTCGATTGATAACGCGGCGATAAAGATCATTCAAATCGCTTGTGGCAAATCGGCCGCCATCGAGCGGAACCAAAGGCCGTAACTCGGGCGGAATCACAGGGATAACGCTCATGATAAGATATTCCGGCTTCGTTCCCGACTCGGCAAACGCTTCCAGTAAACGCATGCGCTTCATTAATTTTCTGCGGCGGATTTCGGAAGCCTGCTCCACCATTTCAGCACGCATAGCCACAACATCGCGCACAGGGTCAATTGCCTGCAGCAAAACTTTGAGAGCTTCCGCCCCCGTGCCGACCATAAAGGAATCCTCGCCGTATTCGTCTTGTATGCGTTGTACGTCTTCTTCGGTGAGAAGTTGATTGACTTGAAACGGCGTCAAACCCGCATCAAGAACAACATAACTTTCAAAATAAAGAATTTTTTCAATATCTTTCAGCGGCATATCCAACAAAATGCCGAGCCGACTCGGAAGGGATTTTGTAAACCAAATATGCGCAACAGGCGAAACCAAATCAATATGCCCCATGCGTTCGCGACGAATTTTCGTCTGCGTCACTTCAACGCCGCACTTTTCGCAGATTGTGCCACGGTATTTCATGCGCTTATATTTACCGCACAAACACTCGTAATCTTTTATAGGACCAAAAATTCGTGCACAAAAAAGCCCGTCTCTCTCGGGCTTAAAAGTTCGGTAGTTAATGGTTTCTGGTTTTTTCACCTCGCCATAAGACCAAGAACGAATTTGCTCAGGGCTCGCAATCGAAACCCGAATGCGATCAAAGGACGCGGGGATATCCCCACGCTCTGTTTCGGTCCTTATGTTCTGAAACGCCATATTTTTTCTCCATTTTTTAAAAAGACTGTTCGACTAAACAAATTCGATGTTTAACCCTAACGACCGCAATTCCTTAACAAGGACATTGAAAGACTCCGGGATCCCCGCTTCATTTTTATCTTCGCCTCGCACAATGCCTTCGTAAACTTTCATACGGCCTGAAACGTCGTCGGACTTGACCGTCAACATTTCCTGAAGCGTGTAAGCGGCGCCATAGGCCTCAAGGGCCCAGACTTCCATTTCTCCAAAACGCTGACCTCCAAATTGCGCCTTACCGCCGAGTGGCTGCTGGGTGACCAAACTGTAAGGGCCAATCGACCGCGCGTGAATCTTGTCATCCACCAAATGATGCAGTTTCAGCATATAAATCTCGCCCACGGTGATTTCTCGATCAAAAGGTTCGCCTGTTAGCCCGTCATAAAGCTGGATTTGTCCGGATGTATCCAAATGCGTTTTCCGCAGTTCTTCGTCAATATCCTCCAGAGTGGCTCCGTCAAATACAGGGGTAGCCATAGGGACGCCATCTCTCAAATTGTTGGCCATTTCCAACAATTCGCGCTCGGTCATCTTTTTGATATCCTTTTTGTCCGCGGCTTTTTCGTAGCAAGATTCCACTACTTCGCGTAAATCGTTCAGCTGCGTTTGTTTCTTACAATATTGCTGGTAGGCCTCATTCACTCTCTTGCCTAACGCCGTAGCAGCCGCGCCTAAATGCGTTTCCAAAATTTGCCCCACATTCATACGAGACGGCACACCGAGCGGATTCAAAATAATATCGATCGGCGTCCCGTCCTCTTTGTAGGGCATATCTTCCACAGGAACCACGCACGACACAACGCCCTTATTCCCATGGCGTCCGGCCATCTTATCACCGGGTTGTAATTTTCTTTTCGACGCAATGAAAACCTTGACAAGTTTCAAAACGCCCGGCGGTAAATCGTCACCGCGGCGCAGGCGCTCCACTTTGTTTTCAAAGAGACGCTCAAGACGACCTGTACGATCCTCCAATTGTTCCTTCAAAGCTCCGATGTCTTTCATCGTTTCTTCTTCCGTCACAACGATTTGCTCCCAAGAGCCCTTCCCCAAAGAGGATAAAATCTCATTCGTCAGAACCGTCTTGCTCTTTAACTTCTCAGGCCCTTTCGCTACTGTCTTTCCTAAAAGGAAATCGTGAACATGCTGAAAATACGCACGCCTTAAAATGGTGCATTCGGTATCTTTTTCGCGGGCCAATCTTTCGACTTCTTGGCGCTCAATAGCGAGCATACGCTCATCGCGCTCCACGCCTCGTCGCGACAAAATGCGAACATCCACAACCATGCCCGCGACGCCCGGTGGCACACGCAGCGAGCTATCGCGCACATCGGCAGCCTTTTCGCCAAAGATCGCACGCAAAAGCTTTTCTTCCGGCGTCATCGGCGACTCGCCCTTCGGCGTCACCTTCCCAACCAAAATATCACCAGGAACGACTTCTGTCCCAATAGCAACAATGCCTGTCTCGTCCAAATTGCGTAACAGTTCTTCGCTAACATTCGGAATATCCCGCGTAATCTCTTCATTCCCCAATTTCGTATCGCGTGCCACAAGTTCAAAACCATCGATATGAATCGAGGTAAAGACATCATCCTTCACAATGCGCTCAGAAATAACGATGGAGTCTTCAAAATTGTAGCCCTGCCAAGACATGAACGCCACTTGGACATTTCGCCCCAGGGCCAACTCGCCACAATCCGTGCAAGGGCCGTCAGCGATAACATCGCCTTTTTGGATAGAATCTCCAGGACGAACCACAGGTTTTTGATTGATGCACGTGCTCATATTAGAGCCTTGGAATTTCCTGAGCGGATAAATATCCACGCCAACACCGCCTTCTTTGCGCGCTGCGGCGCCCTCGATATGAACAACAATGCGATTCCCATCGACTTGATCTACAATGCCCGGCCGTCGCGCCACAACAACCGCGCCTGAGTCTTTTGCGACAACGCGCTCCATGCCCGTCCCAATTAAAGGCGCTTTGTTTTTAAGCAGAGGCACCGCTTGCCGTTGCATGTTCGAACCCATCAAAGCACGGCTGGCGTCATCGTTTTCCAGGAAAGGAATCAACGCGGCCGCCACAGAAACCAACTGTTGCGGCGAAACATCCACCAGCGTGACTTCTGTTTTGGCAAAAATGCCGTATTCGCCGTTGCGACGGCATGTCACAAAGTCCGCGCCCAAGTCGCCCCTTTCGTCGGTCGATTGGCCAATAGTATGTTTCCATTCTTCCATCGCCGTAATATAGACAACCTCATCCGTCACTTTTCCGTTTACAACTTTTCGGTAAGGACTCTCGATGAATCCGTATTTGTTAATCTGAGCGTAAGCAGCGAGCGAATTGATCAAACCAATATTCGGCCCTTCGGGCGTTTCAATCGGACAAATACGCCCGTAATGCGTAGGATGCACGTCGCGCACTTCAAAGCCTGCCCTTTCGCGTGACAAACCGCCGGGCCCCAGGGCCGACAGACGACGTTTGTGCGTAATTTCCGAAAGAGGATTGGTTTGGTCCATAAACTGCGACAACTGTGACCCGCCAAAAAACTCACGCAGCGTTGAAATCAAAGGCTTGGCGTTGACGAGATCGTGCGGCATGGCATTGTCAATATCCAAACTGCTAATGCGCTCGCGAATGGTACGTTCCATGCGTAGCAAGCCCATGCGGAATTGATTCTCTAAAAGTTCCCCGACGCAACGCACACGCCGGTTTCCTAGATTATCAATATCGTCCACTTCGCCTTTCCCGTCCTTCAGATCCAGTAGCGTTTTGACAATAAGCAAAATATCTTGCTTTTGAAGAACCCGAACCGTGTCCGGTGTTGTGAGCTCTAAACGCGTATTTAATTTCACGCGCCCCACGGAAGACAAATCATAACGATCGCTATCAAAAAAGAGCGCTTTGAAGAGGGATGCCCCACTCTCGACGGAAGGCGGTTCTCCGGGGCGCATCAGCCTACAAAACTCTATTAAGGCCTCCTCTCGGTTGCAACATTTATCCACCAAGAGCGTTTGAATAAGATAAGGCTCTACACTAGCGTTTTCGTTATAAATGGTCTCTATCACACCCGCCTTCAGGAAATTCAGGACTTCTAAGGCTTCTTCAGTTAGGGGCGTTCCAGCCTCAATTAAAATTTCTCCCGTCTCTTCATTGATATAATCGCGAGCCAAATATTTCCCGTACAAAAATTCAGGTTGAACCTCAATTTCTTTAACGCCATCCGTCTTAAACTTATTGATCATACGCGGCGTTAACTTTGTCCCCGCTTCCGCCAAAATTTCATTTGTCGCGTGGTCAACCAAAGGAAACTCTAGGCGTACAACTTTCCACTGGTCGGGGTTGAATTCACAGACATAATGCTTGTCTTTTTTGCGATAGGAGATAACGTCATAAAACGACCGCAGAATTTCTTCCACCGACATTCCAACAATATCATTGCTCGAAATTTGCCCTCCGTTGGCAACGCGCAGCTTTTCCGTTTCGTCGCTCTCAAGCGCCATCAAAAAGGTGGACAATAACATTTTCCGGCGCCGGTCAATACGCACCATCATCAAATCTTTGGAATCAAACTCAAAATCCAACCACGATCCGCGGTAAGGAACGACCCGCGCGGCAAATAGGTATTTTCCTGACGCATGCGTTTTCCCGTGATCGTGATCAAAAAAGACGCCCGGGCTTCGGTGCATCTGCGAAACAATCACGCGCTCTATCCCATTAATAATGAAAGTCCCTCGTTCCGTCATGAGAGGAACATCGCCCACGTAAACATCCTGCTCTTTCACATCTTTAACCGAACGCACACGATCCTCGATATCCCACACAACAAGGCGAAACGTGACTTTCAGCGCCGAAGCGTAACTTAGACCGCGGCGCAAGCATTCGTTTTCATCGGATTCGGGCTCGTCCAAGTGATAGGCTTGGAACTGCAATTCGGCCCGCCCGCTATTATCCGAAATAGGGAAAACGGTACTGAAAACTTCGTTCAGCCCCGTTCTTGTCCTCTTTCTCTGGACCTCTTCGGCCTGCAAAAACGCATCAAACGAAGCTTTTTGCATCAAAATAAGACTGGGAGGAGGAATAACTTCCTCAACGCGAGCAAAAGACTTGCGAAAGCGTTTTCGTTCTGTATAGGACCTGACCATGATTTCCTCTCCTCTTTTTGAAAAAGGATGTTGTTCATCCTCATTTCATGCGACACTCAATCCCCTAAGCCTTCCCAGCAACTCTTTCGAAAAACGCGCAAAGGAAGAGCCATCTAGCCCCCAGAGGAGGGCAGGCTCTTCTTACTTCTTATAAAGCAACACACGTGCAATAACGTAACACTTTTTCAAAGTACTTCTTATTTAATGGAAACTTTGGCTCCCGCCTCTTCTAATTTCTTTTTCAGTTGTTCCGCGTCTTCCTTTGTAACCCCTCCCTTCACGAGCTTCGGGGCCCCTTCCACCAAATCTTTGGCTTCTTTGAGGCCCAAACTGGTAATAGCGCGTACCTCCTTAATAACGTTAATTCGGCTTGCTCCGCCATCATCCAACCAAACATCAAATTCCGTTTGTGCTTCGCCTGCGTCCGTCGCCGCCGCAGGGCCCGCTGCCACAGCAACCGCTGCCGCTGCACTCACACCCCACTTTTCCTCGAGAAGCTTGGACAACTCCGCCGCTTCCAAAATCGTCAAACTTGATAACTCATCGACAATTTTTTTTAAATCTACCATTTGAAAAACTCCTTAAAATAAAAACACAATTTTCTTCTATTTCTTTGCCGCCACAACGCGCGCCACGCGTGCCATAGGCTCTTTGATTGTCCGCACAACTTTCGTTGCCGGCGCCATCAAGAGGCCCAAAATCTTAGCGCGTAACTCATCCAAAGACGGAAGTTTCGCTAACGCTAAAACCGCAGACACATTTAAAACTTGCCCACTCAGCCAACCTGCAACAATTTGCATCTTGTCGGCCGAATCCTCCGAAAACTTCACCATGACACGCGCTGCACACACAGGATCTGCTGAAAACGCAAGTGCTACAGGCCCCGTTAAAAACGGAGACAAGCCCTCTAAATCCGTTCCCTTTAAAGCAATTTTTAGTAATGTATTTTTCAGGACCTTGAATTGGGCCCCTTCGTGGCGCATGTTTCTCCGCAACTGCGTCGATTCTGCGACCGTCACACCACTTTGCTTGACGACAACGACAAGAGATTGACCTTGAAGATCCCCGCGCACATCCGAAATGCACTGTTCTTTTTCCAATCTGTTCATAACCCACTCTTTCGTTTAAACAACCGTTCCAACACTTATAGACAAAAGGCCTCAAACAAAACCTTTTCTAAACAGTCGGATAAAGAGCCAAAAATCAAATGGCATTTTATTCCTCCCGTCTATGTGGGCGATTTCTCATTAAACCGCAACGCAGAACCCACAGTCTTCGACATTCGGCCCCCACTTCTGGGCGCCTTTTCGCGCTAAGCGTGTTACCACCCCCAACGCAAAATTCTTCAAAATAGGCTGCCGCCTAACCTCCCTATACCAAAAACGTAACGCCCGCGCCCATGGTTGAGCTCAGCGTCATTTTCTTTAAAAACGTCCCTTTCGCTGTTGCCGGCTTTTCTTTTTGAACAATATCCACCAAAAAACGGATGTTTTCTTCAAGCGCCGCCTCGGCAAAACTCGCCTTTCCGACGCCCGCATGAATCACTCCACCTTTTTCTGTACGAAATTCAATCTGTCCGCCTTTAACGGCCTTGACCGCCGCCGCAACATTCACACTCACTGTCCCGGCCTTTGGGCTCGGCATCAATCCGCGCGGGCCCAAAATTTTAGCGACACGCCCCACGAGCGCCATCATATCCGGCGTCGCCACGCAGCGTTCAAAATTCATTTCGCCGCGCTGAATCGCCTCAATAAGATCTTCAGCGCCTACAATGTCGGCTCCCGCCGTCTTCGCATCCGCCGCCTGAGCACCTTGCGCAAAGACCGCCACACGATACGTTTTCCCGTTGCCATGCGGCAGCTGCGCGATTCCGCGAACGCGTTGGTCGGACTTTGAAGGATCAATCCCGACGTTAATCGCGATTTCTACGGTCTCATCAAACTTTGCCGTGGCGTTTTTCTTCACCAAAGCAACTGCCTCCGGGAGCGAATAAACTTTGTGCGCGTCAACATTCTCACGGACTTTACGCATTCTTTTTCCTTGCATAGCTTAACCCTCAACTTGTATACCGATGGAACGCGCCGAACCGACGAGCATGCGGCACGCCGCCTCAATATCGTTGGCATTTAAATCTTCCATCTTTTTCTGAGCGATCTCGCGAATTTGTGCCATTGTTAATTTCCCGACAAAACTCCCGCGCCCCGTCGTCGGGCAGCCTTTCTCAATCCCTGCGGCCTTTTTCAAGAAGTAGGTGTTGGGGGGATTTTTCATAATAAAAGTAAAACTTTTATCCGAGAAAATCGTAATGACCACAGGAATAGGCGTCCCCGCCTCCATTTGCTGCGTCTGGGCATTAAAAGCCTTGCAGAATTCCATAATATTAATGCCGCGCGGACCAAGGACGGTTCCAATCGGCGGCGAAGGGTTCGCTTTCCCCGCAGGGACTTGCAGTTTCACATACCCCGCTATTTTTTTTGTTTTGGGTGCCATAGGGCTCCTTTCCCAAGGATCTGTGGTGCGAGCTGGCGTCTCTCCCACAACTCTTACTGTCTATTCTATAAGATTTTTTTTGCAAAAAGCAAGATGTTTTTTTTGGAGGGTTGGGCCGGGCCTTTTTGTTCTGCCGAATTTTGAAAAATCCTAAAACGTTTTTCTGTCAACGCAATTTAGAAATGTCCGGGTTTGATTGTTTCCCATGAAGTCCAATCGGCGCGTTAGAGGGCCGGAAGGGATGGGCCTTGCGCTGTCTGCAGGATTTTTTACGAGACATGATCAAGTCCT
>BNTO01000002.1 GCA_025996655.1 Alphaproteobacteria bacterium | reverse complement strand
CTCTTAATAAAGTAAGGATCCTGGGCGCTTTGCATTTCTATAATCCACCGTTTTCCGTGGGAATCTTCGCATAAAACGTCCACAATGCTCTCTCTAAGGGCTGCAATCTCAGGGTCTTGGTTTAGTTTCAGGAATTTGACATCCTCGACCTTGTCCTGGACGCCTTCGAACATGTCGTTAAGGAACCCTATAAGAATGCTCTTGTTCTTTTCCGTTCCGAACAACCTCTTAAACGCAAAATCATTTTTGGGGTCGAGAAAGCGGTACATGGCATATTACAAGGTTACATTCCAATGTCTTCATTATAACATGGGCGCGTTGTTTCAGGGGTAAAAAAGAGATTCCTAGGCCGCGAAAAAGCAAAGTTATCCACCGGGATTCCATTGCTACAAAAGTGCTACATTTTGCCTTCGTAAAGAATAACTTAAGGCTCGAACCCCTTGAAAATCAAGGAGTTGAAGTTAAGAGAACGGAATACTTGCTCTACAGGATGGTGCACTTTTTTGGGCGATTTTAGCGGAATCCGAGAGAATAATTTTATAGGACGGTTGGGGAGAGAAAAACGGCGTTTTAAATCGTTTTTTGTGACTCTTGCTTTTGAATAGCCAAGATGTAGCATCACAAACTGTAGCATTTTACGTAAAATTTGGCTTTTTGGAAAAGTTATCCATAGGGTCTTTCTGCTACAAAAAAATGCTACATTTTTTCTTCGCGAAGAATAACTGAACCGCCAACACCCCAAAAATCCTGGCGTTGAAGTTAAAGGCAACGAATATTTGTTTTGCGGAATGGTGCACTTTTTCGTGACAATTTTCGAAAAAAGTGGCGATTTTTGCAAAAAACAGGTGATCTTTCCAGCGTTTTGACGTAGCGAGGTTTCGCGATTGCTACATTTCGGCCCGCCAATTATTCTCTAGAATGGAGATTCTCTGTTCTTATGCGATTTTTGCGACAGCTCTGAGGCCCAATTTCTTTACGGGTCAGAGAGTTTTGAACTTTTTTTGAAAAAGGCTAAAAAAGTCTCCGTGAGACGTTTCTAGCATGCTTTTTCCTAGATTGTACTTTAAAAATTTAAATTTCCCCAAGAAAGCCTTCTTCTCTTTGCTTTTGTCGGGTCCTAAAGATGGGCTTTTTTTGTTCTTTGATTTTTTTGTCTTATTCCTGCTATAGTGAATCATGGTTCTTTGAATTTTCTTTTTTGCCCAAAAGGATCGCGTTATGAAAGTCGTTTTGTTAGAAAGAGTTGAGAACCTTGGTTTTATGGGGAACGTTGTGACCGTGAAGCGTGGGTACGCTCGGAATTTCTTACTCCCGCGCAAGAAAGCGCTTCGGGCGACCAAGGAAAACTTAGACTTTTTCGAAGCGCAAAAGATTCATCTCGAAACGGAAAACATCAAGAAGAAGAAAGACGCGGAACAAATTTCGCACAAAGTCGAGAAAATTTGTTTGAATCTTATTCGCCAGGCCGGGGAATCCGGGCATTTGTTTGGTTCTGTTCGCAGCACCGACATCGCCAACGCCCTCATTCAAGAAGGCGTTATTGTTCATAAAACGCAAGTCAGCATTCCTGAGCCCATCAAAGGGCTGGGCGTGCATGTGGTCAAGCTCACGCTTCACCCCGAAGTTTCCGTTTCTATAAAAATCAATGTCGCTCAAACAGAAGAAGAGGCCGCCGCCCAGTGGGAGGCGTTCTTGAATCCTGTTAAAGAAGAGGACAAAGAGAAAACGGAAAAGAAAGGGGCGAAATCCTCTAAGAAAGGAAAGGCCGAGGCCGAAGCTGCGGCAACCGCCGAGGGAGACGACTTGCCTGACGCGCCTTCTGCGTCCACCGACAAAAAAAAGGATCGGAAACATCCTGAAGCCACACGAACGCGAACTAAATAAGTTCTATCTTTCGCTTGTGCTGGGCGCCTTGCGCCGTCATCATTTTTGCGTAACGCTTACGGAGACTTCTCATACGGGAGGGCTCGGCGTTTTGTTATTTATTTTCATATTTTTGAATTCATAGTGTTAAAAGGAGAAAAATCATGGTTGATATTTTTTTAAAAGATGGCCAAAAGCGGCATTTTGAAGAAGCTCTTTCGGGCGAGGATCTCGCCGCAGCCTTGTCGCAGAGCCTCAAAAAAACTGGTGTCCTGTGCCGCGTTAATAACGCCCTCGCTGATTTAAAGGCGCCGCTGCCCGACGCCTCGACAGTCGAAATCCTCACGCTCCAGCATCCCGACGCCCTTGAGGTTCTACGGCACAGCACGGCGCATTTGCTATCACATGCCGTTCAAGCTCTCTTTCCCGACGCTAAGTTGGCGGTCGGCCCTGCCACCGAAAACGGCTTCTTTTTTGATTTCCACGTTTCGCGCGCCTTTACGCCAGAGGACCTTGCCGCCATTGAAAAAAAGATGCAAGCCCTCGTTTCGGAAGACTTAGCCTTTGAGCGCCTCATCATGCCGCGCCTCGACGCCCTCCGTTTCTTTGAAGGCCGCCACGAGCCCTATAAAATCGAAATCCTAAAAGACATTAGTGACGATACCGTTTCCGTCTACCGCCTCGGCGATGCCTACGACCTGTGCCGCGGTCCTCACCTTCCGTCCACGCGTTTCATTGGAGACGCCTTCAAAATTCTCGCGTCCTCAGGGTCCTACTGGAAAGGCGAAAAAAGTCGTGACGCTTTGCAGCGCATCTACGGAACGGTTTGGCCTACGCAAGCGGATTTGGAGGCGTACTCCCGGCGCAAGGAAGAGTCCGAAAAACGCGATCACCGCAGAATCGGCCAAGAAATGGATTTGTTTCACTTCCAAGACATCGCCCCCGGCGCCGTTTTTTGGCACACAAAGGGCTGGACGCTGTACCGCCTTTTGCGCGACTTCCTTCGGAAGCGCCTGGCCGCCAACAGCTACAAAGAAGTCCACACGCCCATGCTCCTCGACCGCGTTTTGTGGGAAGAGTCGGGGCATTGGGAAAAATTTCGCGAAAATATGTTTGTGACCGAATGCGAAGACGGCCGCGTCATGGCCCTAAAACCCATGAACTGCCCGTGCCACATCCAAATTTTCAAACAGCGCACCGTCAGCTATAAAGACCTCCCTTGGCGCATGGCGGAGTTCGGCTCGTGCCACCGCTATGAACCCTCGGGCGCGTTGCACGGCCTCATGCGCGTGCGCGGTTTTGTTCAAGACGACGCCCACATCTTTTGCACGCCTCAGCAGATCATCAGCGAAACCAAGGCCTTTTGCGAGCTCCTCCGCGAGACGTACACAGCGCTGGGCTTCGACTCCTTTTTTGTCAAATTTTCGGACCGTCCCGCCAAGCGCGCCGGAAGCGACGCAACGTGGGACCTCGCCGAACGCGCCCTAAAAGAGGCCACGCTCGCAGCGGGGCTGGATTTCACGCTCAACACCGGGGAAGGCGCCTTTTACGGCCCCAAACTGGAATTTGTTTTGAAAGATTGCTTGGGCCGCGACTGGCAGTGCGGCACGCTTCAGGTGGATTTTGTTTTGCCAGAGCGCCTGGGCGCGCTTTACGTTACGGAGTCCGGGGAGCGGGCGCACCCCGTGATGTTGCACCGCGCTGTGTTGGGGTCTTTGGAGCGGTTTATTGGGATTTTAATCGAGCAATACGCCGGGGCTTTCCCGGTATGGTTGACGCCGGTTCAGGCTGTCGTGGTGACGATCACGGAGGATGCCAACGGGGCAGCGCAAAGTATTGTCGACAAGCTGAGGCAGCGGGGGCTGCGCGCGGAGATGGATGCGCGGAACGAAACCCTTTCCTATAAAGTCCGCGAGCATTCTTTGCAAAAAATTCCTTATGTGCTGGTTGTCGGGCGGAAAGAAGCGGCGGACGGGACGGTGACGGTGCGCAAGCTTGGGACCGACGCGCAGCAAACCGTGCCTGTCGACGAGTTTGTGGCACGGCTTTCGGAGGAGGGACGGCTGCCGTAGAGCGAGGAGCGGCGCGGTGGACGAGAGGAGCGACTTTCGTAGGGCGTAGAGCGAGAGAAGCGGATTTCTAGAGAGGCCAATCCACCGCCTCTCTTAACATTTTTTAAAAAATCATGAGTAAAGGAAAAAAATGTTTGAATTTTGTAAATTTCTGCGGTATAAAGAGGCAATACTTCTTTTTAATGGATTTTTTATGCAGTACAAATTTTTACTCCCCTTCTGTTTTTTAGGGATGCTTATGTGTCCAACCGGTATAGGTTCTCTAGACAACAGAAACAAAGAGGGAGCACCGCTTTCGCCCGTTAATGCGAGATTAGTCTCAAATTTGAAGTCTGCACAACAAAGTTTTTCAGAACTCACACTAATAATCGGTGTTAAGGAAACCGCATCAGGTAGGATGCGTACAATGATCGAGGAATCTATTCATATACAACAAACCTTCCTGGAGGAAGCTGATTTAGGTTGCTTGAGAGTTCCTGTTGACTTATCCGCGCTACCAGAGTTCTTGGATTTGCTACTGACCTCTTTGGATACTAGCGTGGGTCTAGTGAGGGGAAGACCGGTGGTGGAAGAGGTAGCGAACCGCTGGGCTGACGCCGCGGAGGACATAAGCAAAGAAGCGATGGCTAAGGGACGGGGGGAACTAGCGAGGTACGTCTTAAATCCAAACAACTCCGATGAACGGCTCCTTGAAAGATGGATAAAATCAAAAAGAACCGGGACTCCACCTCCACCCCAACGTAGCTTAAAATTCTCCCCTCTTGTAACGGGGCCGGAGTTTGAGATCGAAAATGGCGTACTCGGAATGAAAAGGGATATTTTGCTCAGACTATGCGCGTTGATGGGCGAAAAACCGAATAAACTAAGGACATTGCTTGGTATGAGCGCTGAAAGTTTTATATGGAAAAATCACCACTATTTTATATCGGGACGGACGAAGGCCGCTACAGGCGCCGCGCAGGATCTAGGTAGCATATTCATAAAGCTTATCGACGTTATACACAAATGTCGTTTAAGGAACTGCAAAGTAGACGCGCTACAGGAGTGGCTATTTTACAAGCTATACAACGGACTGAAGCAAACCATCAAGGCCGCATGCGATGAAAATCCCTTCAACATTATTAGAGAGCTGATCGAAGACCCTTCGTACGAAAACCACAACGTATACCAACGTTTGAATAGTTCTGCGGGAAAAAATGAACAAGTCACAACCACCTGGCACGGGGAAGCGCGAATTTTGGTTTTTTTCTTGGTTGAAGTTTGCCCCCTCTGGTCTATGCCCCGTCCGATGGAAAGAGCCGACCTGGAATTCACGAAGAATTTATTTTCACGCGTGGTTTCATCGATGTCCGAAGGGGAGATCGTCCGACTCGCGCCCGAGATCGTGACGGTGACAGAAGATTACCTGTGGGATCCTAGCGTAGTCATGACAGTTGTCTTGAAAAAGGGGGGCCCCATCAACAGCACCAACCCTATTGTCGCCCGTCTTCCTCGAAACTTGCAGGATAGAATCTTGCTTGTATTCGGAGAGTGAAGTTATTTGGGCTTTGCAAAGATCGATAAGCTGTGGGTTCGAAAAACAGCCGCCCTTTCATGACAGGATATACTGAACCGGAGGTTTTTACGTTACGGAGTCCGGGGAGCGGGCGCATCCCGTGATGTTGCACCGCGCTGTGTTGGGGTCTTTGGAGCGGTTTATTGGGATTTTAATCGAGCAATACGCCGGGGCTTTCCCGGTATGGTTAACGCCGGTTCAGGCTGTCGTGGTGACGATCACGGAGGATGCCAACGGGGCGGCGCAAAGTGTTGTTGAAAAGTTGCGGCAACAGGGCTTGCGTGCGGAACTGGATGCAAGGAACGAAACCCTTTCCTATAAAGTCCGCGAGCATTCGTTGCAAAAAATTCCTTATGTGCTGGTTGTAGGGCGCAAAGAAGCGGCGGACGGGACCGTGACGGTACGAAAGCTTGGGACCGACGCGCAGCAAACCGTGCCTGTCGACGAGTTTGTGGAGCGGCTTGTGGACGAGGGCCGGCTGCCGTAGAGCGAGGAGCGGCGCGGTGGACGCAGAGGAGCGACTTTCGTAGGGCGTAGAGCGAGGGAAGCAGATTTTGAAGAGGCAAACCCACCGCCTCCTGTACCTCCCTGAACATTTCTTAAAAAATCATGAGTAAAGGGCAAAAAAATGTTTGAATTTTGTAATTTTCTGCGGTATAAAGAGGCAGTACTTCTTTTTAATGGATTTTTTATGCAGTACAAATTTTTACTCCCCTTTTGTTTTTTAGGAATGCTTACGTGCCCGACTGGAGTCGGTTCTTTAGGACAAAGGGCAGCAAATGGGGGGAGCGAAGGACTAAGCTGGAAGGATAAACTTGCTGAAGCAGAAGAAAGCGTGGGTGCTTTGGATAAAATGAAAGTAGAGGGAAAAGGTGAACACCTAAACCGCTGGCTAGAAGAAGGATTTATCTGTCTGAGAATAGAACTTGCCGGAAAGTTAAGAGAAGCTTTTAAGGACGAGGAGCCGCGGGGTTATACTAGGTTTGGCTACAGGCATGATACTAATCTCCGCGGGGACTTGTCATATTATATAACTATTTTGCCTTACAAAAAACTATCCCCTGAATTATCCGACGACATAAACCGAATACTTGAAAAAATAATAGAAACCTCAAACAAGAAGAAAGAATCTATGCGTTGCTTAACCCTGCTAATGAAGTTGGATCGTACAAAGCACCTAAAAGAATGCAGCAACGAAAAAGAAGAAGGAAAAAATGCCAACAACGACACCACGACGCACAAATTTGTAGAAAGAGGGCCTGGCCAATATTCAGAAAGCTTGCTTGTTAACGATAAAAGGGCGCCAGACACAAGCGTAGAAAAAGCGAGGCTCCAGGCATTTCTTCCTATCCGGATTGCCGAAACTTTCGAACTTACAAACGGACTGACCTCTATGAACCGGGATGTACTGTTGAAGTTGACACGTTTGTTATCACCCTCGAAAATAAGAACCTTGTTTGGTGCGTGTGCAGAATATTTTAATTGGAGACGTCATCGATTTTTTATAACAACTCGTATAAAAAACGCCCGGCAGGCAGGAATAGAAGAAGTTCTTTACCGAAGATATCAGCAGGGCACCGATGACGCCCGGAAAAAAACGTGGAACTATTTCGCGAAACAAGGAAAACACGAAAAAATGGCACTAGCTGAAAGCAACGAACACCCTCAGGAGGAAACAGACCTTGAGTCAATACTAAGATATATAGGGAAACCCGACGGACTGGTTTCTAACAGTGCCTCGTATATCATAAATGTCCTAAAGCCTATGTGGAGAATCGAGATACATTCTCCACCCTGTATTGGGCATCCGAGCCATATTAAGAATCCAGGCCATGCGACGTTCGCCCTGGAAGACGACTACAGTAAAATGCCCTACGAACGAATCCAGAACATTTTTCTGAGCTCCTTTCTTCAGAGGATGAGTGCGAAGGAAGCTGCGGTTCTTCTGCTGGACGCGATCGAATACTTGATGATACGGAGGGCGTATTATGATAATATACCTTTTAACGTTCAGCAAGTGATATATATAATTCTGAAAAAAACTAGCGCCTATAACGAGTTTAACGAAGAAGGGCAAAGAATACTTTCGGGATTGGGAGCAAAAGATCAATAAAGGACAGGTCAGATTTGAATTTTTGTTAAGAGCTAGATTATACCCGATCATTAAAATACGAGCGTTTTTGCGGTTGGGTATAATTTGCGCCAGACCTTTTATGGCAAGGGAGAGTACGCGAGGGCGCACCCCGTGATGTTGCACCGTGCTGTGTTGGGGTCTTTAGAGCGGTTTATTGGGATTTTGATGGAACAATACGCTGGAGCTTTCCCGGTATGGTTGACGCCGGTTCAGGCTGTCGTGGTGACGATTACGGAGGACGCCAGCGGCGCAGCGCCAAGAGGCAGGGATAAACGGGCGAGGAAAGCGGATTTTAGAGAGGCCAAACACCGCCTCTCTCAACATTTCTGCCCCTCCCTAACCTTTCTTAAAAAAGCATGAAAAAAATAGTAAAAAAAGTGTTGCACTTTTTATTCTTTCCGGGGTATAAATAGGTTAAGTGATTTTTTAACTTGGTTTTTTTATGCACCGCAAAATTTTTTTTCTTCCCTTTTGTTTTTTAGGGGCGCTCACGTGCCCAGCCGGAGTTGAATCTTCGGTCGTCGCCAGAAAGCAAGGCGCCCAAACTCCTTCTTTGGCGCAAGCAACCATAAAACAAAACTTGACGGCTTGCGAAAAAAGTACTTCGAAGATAGGCGAACTTTAGAACAAAGGCAGACCACGGACGCGGGAAGAGATAGAAAACGTCTTAACCGTCGCAGCACAAAGCGTGAACAAATTACTTAACAGAACCGACCCTAAAAAAAATAACGAGACACACACAGAGGGGTCCAGCGGACTCAGTCCTCAGAGCTCCAGCTGGCTCGGCACCACCAGACCTCCAGTACCCTCTTCGATGGGCTTTTTGGGCTTCAACACAAATAATCCATCCGACAAATCCGAGGCTGCGACAGCCGACACGGATAGGCGTGTGACTCAGCACAACGAGGGCGGACCACGGACGCGAGAGGAAACACAAAACGTCTTAACCATCGCAAATCAAAGTGTGGGAACATTACTTGAAATAAACGAACCTAAAAAAGATATCGAGACCAACCCAGAGTGGTTCAGCGGACCCGTTCTTCCGGGCTTCAGCCGGCTCAGCAACATCAGACCTCCAGCACCCTCTTCGACGGGCTTTTTGAGCCACAACATAAATAATTCATTCGACATCACCGCGGCTCCGTCAGCCGACACGAAAGAGCGTGTGACTCAGCTGGCTGAGGACATGAAGACTTTGAAAGAACGTTTCGTCACATCAGAAACAGAAACACACGTAACCCCTGAGACGCAGGAAAAGGTCATTGCTTTTGCGAAATTGATGGCCCTATTGGAGAATAGAGCGGAGGCAATCGAAGGGTTAATTACGGTACTCCGCGAGTCGAAGCGCGAGGCTGGACCGAACGGAGAGCACATTAGGCGCGAAGAAGAAAGGAAGCCAGACCCGCAAATTGAGAATAAAGAAGACGCAGCAACAGGGACGGACGAAGCCACAAAGCAAACGGGTAATGAATACGACATAGCAAATGGGTTTACGGGAATGATGCGAGACCTGATATTAAGACTAATCCAAATAGAAACGATCGCAAAGAATAGACAAAAAATGCAAGCGATATTCGGAATGAACAAACAGCATCTCGTGTGGCTGCAAAGCCCCTATTACATAGAAGGCAGGGCGGCGTTGAGAAAGTCTGATGAAGCGAAAGAAACTGCTGCGTTCGCCGGCTACATAAACGCCCACTGGTGGGGGGGGAGCGCGGCAAGGACGCTGACAAAAAAAGAAATCAGGCAATCGATGGAGCAAGAAGTCGCCCAAATGCTGAAGGAGGAAAAGGACGAAAAAGGGAAAATCCACAAGTTGATGGAGATTACGCAGGATAAGGAAACGATTTACATTTTGTTAAAAATTATCCCTGATGCCTTTAATGAAATCGATCAAATAAGATTGCAGCCCCAGGACGGCGAAGGATGGGCGGTTTCCGCTCCTAAGGGGAACCCGAGCATCCGAGAACACGCGATGACTGTACTCGTAAACTTTATGTCCTCAATGCCGGCTAAAGGCGTCTATAAGTTCCTGAAAACCGCTGTTGCATATGCCGATATGGAGAAGGAAATACCCATCCTCGATATCACTAGAGTGGGTTTGAAAAACAGGGGAGACCTGATAGACGAAAACCTCGTGGCGCGGGCCGCCGGGGCAGGGAAAGGAGCAGCACTCGTGAGGGCTGCTACCATTAGCCAGAATTTTCCGTGGTCAAAACCGAAGAACCCCATGTTCGCCGGAAACCCCTTCGACACGAGCGAGCCGGGGAACATAATAGTGACAATCAGCAGCGTCCCAACAATGCAATAGCAAAAGCCCCGGACGGAACTTGTTCCGCGTAGGGGCGCGAACCAAACGGACCTTTCTCGATTTGTAACCCGCCGACTTGTCAGGCGGCCACATTGGGAAACTTTGCGGGAAACCGGAGCGCAACGTTTCCCGCGAATTTTTCCCGAAAGGATTTTCCAGAATGTTGCACCGCGCTGTGATGGGGTCTTTGGAGCGGTTTATGGGGATTTTAATCGAGCAATACGCTGGGGCTTTCCCGGTATGGTTGACGCCTGTTCAGGCCGTTGTGGTGACGATCACGGAGGACGCCAACGGCGCGGCGCAAGCGATCGTCGACAAGCTGCGGCAACGGGAGCTGCGTACAGAGATAGATGCGCGTAACGAAACCCTTTCCTATAAAGTCCGCGAGCATTCGTTGCAAAAAATTCCTTATGTGCTGGTTGTAGGGCGCAAAGAAGCGGCGGACGGGACCGTGACGGTACGAAAGCTTGGGACCGACGCGCAGCAAACCGTGCCTGTCGACGAGTTTGTGGCACGGCTTGTGGACGAGGGACGATTGCCGTAGATGTAGAGGTGACGGTGCCGTAGGCCAAAGGAGACGCAACTACCGTAGGGTACAGGGCGAGGAAAGCGGATTTTTAAAGAGGCCAATCCACCGCCTCCTGTACATCCCTGAACATTTCTTAAAAAATCATGAATGAAGGGTAAAAAAATGTTTCCTTTTTGACGCTTTCTGGAATATACAGCGCTGAACGCCAAGTTTGAAAAGCATAGAAACTCAGTCCTGTGCCTGCATGAAGAGAAACAGGAGATGCAGGATGGTTCCTCTTCTTCTTTCGAGGAGTTACTTCCCAAAGAGGAAGAGAGGTTGAAGGCTTATCTCCAACCAGAAAACGCAGAAATGTCTAGGAAAGTCCGTCGCCTTGTGGATATCGCTTATTTAAAACAAAACGGGTATGAAGTGGGATTCGGTGGCGTCCAGAAAGAGGGCTATGGGCTCTGGCGAGACAATGGAGATTTGTACGAGGGAGACTTTGTGGAAGGAAAACCAGAAGGCAAAGGCTGTATAATAGAGGCTAATGGGAATAGATATGAAGGTTATTGGGTGAAGGGCAAAAAAGAAGGAACAGGCGTTTATACACACGCAGCGGGATGTAGGCATACCGGAACGTGGAGCGGCGATAAAAGGGAAAGAAAAGGAGCTGTTACCTATCCAAACGGTGATCGGTTTGAGGGAGATTTGGTGAACGACTTAAGGGAAGGGAATGGCGTTTATACGTACGTAGATGGAAGAGTGTATAACGGACAATGGCAAGAAGGTAAAAGGCACGGAGCTGGAACTTTGACAGATAAGAACGGAACAGTCCTCTATAACGGGCACTGGAAGGACGACAAAGAGGAGCCTATCTCCGTGCGGTAGGCAGTTCCGTACAGAGACTCGGCCCACGTTTTAACGTAGTCCGAGTCGGCGCTCGGCTCCTTCCTTGCTTTTCCCTCTTGTAATTTGCGAGAATACCTTGTTCCATGGAATCTTTTCGCCAAAAGGGCTATGCGCTTTTTAGAATTTGAAAAACCTATTGCTGAGCTGGAGGGAAAAATTGAAGAACTCCGCACTCTCTCCAGCACAGGCAACGTCAACATTGCGTCCGACATTAACCGCCTTCAAAATAAGGCGCAAAAACTTCTGGAAAAAACGTACGCAACGCTTACCCCTTGGCAAAAAGTTTTGGTGGCTCGCCATGAAGATCGCCCCCAGTTTCTTGATTATCTTCCCGTTTTAGTGCCGGATTTCGAACCTTTGGCGGGGGACCGCCTTTTTGCCGAAGATGCAGCCCTTGTAGGGGGGCTGGGACATTTTAACAAACGTCCCGTCGTCATTTTGGGGCAGCAGAAAGGAAACACAACCGAAACGCGCCTTAAACACAATTTTGGTATGGCACGCCCAGAGGGGTACCGCAAAGCCAAGCGCCTCATTGAGCTCGCCGACAAATTCCACCTGCCCCTTTTAAGTTTTGTCAACACAAGCGGGGCCTACCCCGGGATAGATTCGGAAGAGCGTGGCCAATCTCAGGCTATCGCCAGTTGCATCCAAGCGTGCGTGCGTGCGCGCATTCCTTTGATCAGTGTGGTTCTCGGCGAGGGGGGCTCGGGCGGCGCCATCGCTATTGCGACGGCCAATCGCGTTCTCATGCTGGAGCATTCCGTTTATTCGGTTATTTCCCCTGAGGGCTGCGCGTCTATTTTGTGGAAAACCGCAGAGGCGCACGAACTAGCTGCAAGTGCCCAAAAACTCACGGCGCAAGATTTGCTCAAACTTAGTGTGATTGATGAGATCATTCCCGAACCCCTCGGCGGGGCTCATCGTAATAAAGATGTCATCCTTCAAAATGTAAAAGCCGCCCTTGAGCGAAATTTGGCGGCTCTCTTGAAAAAAACAGATTTCAAAATGCAGAGGGAACAGAAATTTATAAGCATGGGTACACATCTTTAAAATTGAGGCAAAGAAGGTGCCTGCCTGACACTCTGCAACGTTTAGGATTTTGTCAAAACAACTTTGACGTGCCTTTTCTTTCCCAAAGACAAAAACACGTAGCCATTTGAAAAATCCTTTTGGGCAATCGTTTGTTTCGGGTTTTCTATAATTTCATTTTGAAAACTCGCGCCCTTGCCTGCTACCAAGCGCTTAAATTCGCCCTTGCTTTCGCAAAGATTCGCTAGCACAAACAGATCTGCCAAAGACATCGGAAGCCGCGCGACAGGAAGCGCCAAAGACGGCAAGGCCGAATCATCCCTTTCCTCTTTCAAAAAAACAGACCCCGCGGCGGCATGAATCCCCTCCAAAACGTCGCGTCCGTGGACCATAGCCGTCGCCTCATCGGCTAGAATTTTTTTGGCTTCATTGATTTCGTTCCCCGAAAGCTGCGCGAGCCGCTGGATGTCGTCAAGAGGCAAATCGGTAAATTTCTTGAGATATCTCCCGACATCACGATCATCCGTATTACGCCAAAACTGCCAATAATCATAAGGCAACAGCATATTCCCATTGAGCCAAACCGCGCCTTCGGCGGTTTTGCCCATTTTTTGCCCGGCAGCATTCGTCACTAAAGGGGCTGTCAACCCAAAAACAGGGACGCGCGTAAGTTTGCGCGTGAGCTCGACGCCGTTAACAATATTGCCCCACTGGTCCGAGCCGCCCATCTGCAAAGAACAGGCATAATTTTCGTGGAGGTAATAAAAATCATACGCCTGCATCAACATATAATTGAATTCCAAAAAACTCAAAGGTTCCTCTCTGTCCAGCCGCGTCTTCACACTTTCAAAGGAAAGCATCCGATTCACCGTGAAATGACAGCCATAATCCCGAAGGAAATCGACGTAGCGCAAGGGGACGAGCCAGTCCTCGTTATTCAAAAGGAGGGCGCGATTGGCGATTTTTTCAAAATTAAGCAAGCAGCTGAAAATGCGTGCAATCCCTTGGATATTTTCGCGAATTTGATCCAGAGAGGCCAAAGGACGCGATGTTTGGCGAAAAGACGGATCCCCCACGCGGCTCGTCCCGCCCCCCAGCAAGACGATGGGCGTGTGACCCAATTTCTGCATCCAGCGCAAAAGCATGATCGCGGATAAATTTCCAACCTGAAGACTGTTGGCCGTGGCGTCAAAACCAATATAGCCCGTGATTTTTCCTTTGAGGCAGAACGCGTCAAGGGCTTCGCCGTCGGTGACTTGATAAATAAAATCCCTTTCTTGAAGAGTGCGTAAAAGTTCAGAACGAAAAGAAAATTGCGACATACGACCCTCTCTTTTTTGCGATACAGGTTGCGCTCAAAAGCACATAAAGGCTAGCACAAACGCTACGACGCTTTCCAGCTTGGAAAAAAGTTAAAGGCGTTCCCCCATAACTTTTTATCCCCCAACCCCGTTTAGGAAGCAAAAGGCGAATAACTCCCGAATATCCATATTGGGTCCAAGTGTTTTCTAGTGTTGTATTTTGAGTTCCCGTCATTCCCGTCGGTTCATCCCTGACCCATTTCCTAACAAGGTCTACAGGAATCTCGGAAAGATTACTTAGTTCGTTCTCTACTAACTAAAGAACAATCGTATTAAAGGTCTCATCCCGGCCGAGCCACCGGTGCAACAAAGTCAGATGTCTGCCTCTGATGAGTCCGACAGCTAATAGTTTTTTCCAGGGTAGCCGCTCGTTCGGCCGCTATGGTCCTGTTCGCGTCCTGTGCATTTGCTACATCTCTATCCTGTCTTTTTGCTTTAGCTTGTTCTTCTCTAATACGCGTAATTAAACGATGAAGAGGGGAGGTGGTGTATTTCCCTTGCATTGAATTATTCAAATATCCCCTGAAGGCAGTAGACAAACCGACAAAGTCTTCTTGGACTGTGGAAAACGCTCCTTTCCGAAGATTGAGGTCGTCGTGAGCCGTCTTGATGCAATCTCTCAATATCTGTTTTATTTCCTTAGCCGCAGGGGGAGCGCTGTCAGACCCCAGTTGGCCTGCAATAGCATTTCTGAGCCATTTATGGGTTGAAAGAGAATACAAGACCGGTTCTAAATTTTTCTCCCTGTCTAGGGAAGTCCTATAAGACTTTATCTGTTCCACAATGATGTCTTTAAGAAAGGGGCTGAAATATTTAGAGAAACTTTTGAATGTCTGAACTTCTATAACACCCTTTATCCTTTTCTTTGTTAGAGCCGTCGTTTTTGAGAGTTTTAATTAAAAGATAGATGCTTTATAATGTGCCCGAGGAACATTGGAAAGGGTACAAGAGATGTGTTGCAAGAAATGCAGAAGTGATTTCGTCGTAAAAAAGGGGTTTGTTCGAGGAAAGCAAAGGTATTTGTGGTAAATATGCAAGTATAATTTTGTCGAAGGAGACAGAAGAAAACGAGAAAAGGACCTGAAAAAAATTATGGCGTTATTGCTTACCACCATGAGCAAGGCTTCCTTCAATTTTAGGACAAAAAATTGTTTAACGTTTCACCAACGGCTGTTAGGAATGGGAGGGAAGAAGCGGCGAAAACAGGAAATTGCCTGAAGTTTCTGGTGATATACCCGAAAGGAAAATGGATGAAGTGGGACATTTTATGGGTAAAAAAAAGAAAATTGGGAATCATCAAAGCCGTGGATCGTCGCACACGGAAAGGTGGGACGTGGGTTACGGGCAATCGTGATATTGCAACCTTTAGAAGACTCTATGACAAAGTCAAACATTTAAAA
>BNTO01000001.1 GCA_025996655.1 Alphaproteobacteria bacterium | reverse complement strand
AGTTTCACGGGGAACATTACTGTTGATGAAAATGGTGGCGACATGATTGTGGGGGCTGTCGCTCAACCGGACGATCCTGCCAATGTCCTTACCGTTAGTTCTTCGGCGACCTACACTATGACGGCCCCCCAATATTGGAGGGGAATCTACGGTGCCGGAACGCTTATTGTAAAAGGGGACAGCTCGCAAACGTTAGGAAACCTAACCAATTTCTCAGGGAACATCCAACTTGACGACGGAACAGTGAAAGCGGGGGCAATCCCAGCAGGGGGAACCCTTACCGTCAATGGAACTTATGTTCTTTCAGGGGATCAAACATTCTTAACCCTTTCCGGGAGTGGAACCATTATTACGGGTGGCTATAATTTACAATATACAAACGATAATTTTACGGGAGAGTTTATTAATTACCTCTATGTTCCTTCCCCAGAAGGGTATTCCTTAGTGGCAGCGGAAGAATCTTATGCGTACGTTCTGGGGCCTGGGGTATTAACGTTAGGCAATTTGACCTTAGTATTGGAAAGGGGGAGCCCGATAGAATCTTTCTGGGGGAGGCTTGACGGCGCCTCGGGGACGATCAAGTTTTTGACTGGACCTCATACTTTCACGACACAGGCCGGTTCTGTCCTTGGAACAGCCGCGCTGACAGCGGGAACGCTGAACGTAGGAAGTGATTCAAAAGAAGGATATTTAAAAGTGAATGTCGTTTCGGGCTCAGGCGTTGTTCATCTTGGCGAGAAAGGAACTTACGAAGTGGGGGGGAATCAGACCATCGGCGCGATTGATGGGGCTGGAGTTTTAGATTTGAAGGGATACACATTAACTACGCACACAGCAACTTCTCCTTTTACAGGAAGTCTTGTGGCTTCAGCTACAAGTGGTGATTTCGTATTAAATGGTACGTCTTATTTTAATACGAGTAATCTCTCGAGGGTTTCGTCATTTACTCGAAATGGCAATACGGCTTATTTTGGAGTTGAGGGTGGCGAGGGATTCCTAGCCATCCGAGGCTCAGCCTACAATACGGGTGCTTTTTACGTTGGCTATACCGGAAAAGGAATGGTGAATTTTGAAAATAATCTCCTTTATAAAGGCGGGCAGATTCATATCGGAAATGAGATCTCGCAGGATTCAGTTGGAATTGTTAACGTTATAGGAAATATGTCGGTAGAGACAAATTGTCTCTATTTAGGCTATAACGCGGCCAATGGCGGGACAGGAAGTTTAATTATTACAGGAGGACTTACTGTTACATCCACCCTTAATATTGGTCGTGTCGGAGCATTTTCTGCGAATATCCTGGCTGGAACGGGAACACTGGACTTCCTCCAAGACAGTACGCTGACTTTGAATGGGACGGCCGATGGAGCTTTTTCAGGCATTCTAAACAGCGCGGTAGCGAGCTACGGATCGGTTGTTAAAAACGGAAGCGCCACGCAAACGTTTTCTGGAAATTTAACAACTTTTAAGGGAAATTTCACAGTGAACGCGGGAAGGTTGATGGCGAGTGCACTCTCTGCCGGGGAAACACTGACGGTGGACGGTGTAGAATACAAAGCGTCCGGCGCGCAGGGCTGGGCAAGGATCAACGGGACCTCTGCTGCCGCGGTCATCACGCTTGGTACCCAAAATCTCACGATCCGTGTGGGGGGCGGCGACTACGGCGGAGCGCTTTCAGGAACAGGATTTATCATGAAAAATGGATCAGGAATACAAACATTTTCAGGGTCTTTAGCAAGTTTCACAGGAAATATGACGGTGTCCGCTGGGACGTTAAAGGCGGGGGCCGTTGGAGGCGGAACGTTGACGGTGAGCGGTGGGATATATGAGGCATCTGGTGCGCAAACTTGGACGAAGGTTGAGGGAACTGGCACAGCGCTAACACTAGGAGCCTATAATCTGACGATCAGCACAGGCGGCACCTACAGTGGAGCGCTTTCAGGAAGCGGCCTTATCACGAAGAATGGATCGGGAACACAAACGTTTTCAGGGTCTTTAGCAAGTTTCACAGGAAGTATGACGGTGTCAGCTGGGACGTTGACGGCGAGTACGATAACGATAGGTGGAACCTTGACAGTGAGCGGCGGGACATACGAGACATCCGGTGCACAAACCTGGACGAAGATTGAAGGAACCGGCACCGCGCTAGCGCTAGGGGCCCAAAATCTCACGATAAGTACAGGCGGCGGTACCTACAGTGGATTGCTTTCAGGAACAGGACTTATTACGAAAAATGGATCAGGGACACAAACGTTTTCAGGAACGCTGTCAGGATTTACTGGAAATATAACGGTGTCAGGAGGGACGTTAAAGGTGGGAGCCGTTGGAGGCGGAACGTTGACGGTGAGCGGTGGGATATATGAGGCCTCTGGTGCGCAAACTTGGACGAAGGTTGAGGGAACTGGCACAGCGCTAACACTAGGAGCCTATAATCTGACGATCAGCACAGGCGGCACCTACGCTGGCTCGCTTTCAGGAAGCGGCCTTATCACGAAAAATGGATCAGGAATACAAACGTTTTCAGGGTCTTTAGCAAGTTTCACAGGAAATATAACGGTGTCAGCTGGAACGTTGACGGCAAGCGCAATAACAGCGGGAGGAATGTTGGCGGTGAACGGTGGGACGTATAATGCAACGGGTGCGCAAACTTGGACGAAGATTGAAGGAACCGGCACTGCGCTAACGCTAGGGGCCCAAAATCTCACGATCCGTGTGGGTGGCGGCACCTACAGTGGAGTGCTTTCAGGAAGCGGCCTTATCACGAAAAATGGATCGGGAACACAAACGTTTTCAGGGTCTTTAGCAAGTTTCACAGGAAGTATGACGGTGTCAGCTGGGACGTTGACGACGAGTACGATAACGATAGGAGGAACGCTGACGGTGAACGGTGGGACGTATAATGCAACGGGAGCGCAAACCTGGACGAAGATTGAAGGAACCGGCACCGCGCTAACGCTAGGGGCCCATAATCTGACGATAAGCACAGGCGGCGGCACCTACAGCGGAGCGCTTTCAGGAACAGGACTTATTACGAAAAATGGATCAGGGACACAAACGTTTTCAGGGTCTTTAGCAAGTTTCACAGGAAATATGACGGTGTCCGCGGGGACGTTGACGGCGAGTGCGCTCTCTGCTGGGAAAACACTGACGGTGAGTGGTGGCACCTACACCGCAACAGGCGCACAAACGTGGACAAAAATTGTTGGGACAAACGCCGCCGCCGCGATAGCGTTAGGGGCGAATAATCTTACCCTTAGCGTAGGCGGCGGGACCTACAGCGGATCGATTTCAGGAACAGAGACAATTACCAAAATGGGAAACAGTGAGCAAATATTTACAGGATCGATGAAGGATTTTTCAGGAAATATCGTTGTGAAAGGGTATATTCTACGCGTCAATCATGCTGACGGCCTAACGATTTCTGCCGGGAAAACTGTGGTGATTGAGACTTCGAGTATAGATTATGGGCTTTGCTTGAATCCCGGGCCTCTCGTGAACCATGGGGCGATTACGATTACGCACGGTGTTGTTTGTATGCATACGAACGGGTTATCCGGAACGGGGAGCATTGATGTGGCGGCAGACGGTGAGCTTAGGTTCGCAGGAGGCTCCGCGCCTTTCACGGGAACGGTGCGTGGATCCGGATTGATTACGAAAGCGTTTGCCGCAAATACTCAAACTCTTGCAGGAGACCTAACAAATTTTGTGGGAAATATACAAGTGGAAGTAGGAACGTTAAAGGCGGGGGCCGTTTTAGGAGGTGGAACCTTGACGGTGAGCGGCGGGACATACGAGACATCCGGTGCGCAAACTTGGACGAAGATTGAAGGAACCGGCACCGCGCTAGCGCTAGGGGCCCAAAATCTCACGATAAGTACAGGCGGCGGTACCTACAGTGGATTGCTTTCAGGAACAGGACTTATTACGAAAAATGGATCAGGGACACAAACGTTTTCAGGAACGCTGTCAGGATTTACTGGAAATATAACGGTGTCAGGAGGGACGTTAAAGGTGGGAGCCGCTGGAGGCGGAACGTTGACGGTAAGTGGCGGGATATACGAGGCATCTGGGGCGCAAACCTGGGCGAAGATTGAAGGAACAGGCACTACGCTAACGTTAGGCGCGAATAATCTCACCATTCGCACAGGCGGCGGCACCTACAGTGGATTGCTTTCAGGAACAGGACTGATTGTCAAAGCAGGGGAAGAAGATCAAACGCTTGGGAATCTCACAGGATTCACGGGCAATATAACGGTGTCGAAGGGAACGTTGACGGCGGGGGTTGTGTCTGCAGGAACCCTCTTGACTGTAGACGGGGGAATGTACATCACGTCCGGAGATCAAGCATGGGGGCTTCTGGCCGGCGCATCCGAGACCGCGAAAGTCTTGTTGGGAACCAACAACTTCAATCTGTTGGGACAGACAGAATCTGTCTATAAGGGCGAAATTGAAGGAGACGGAACCATCACGAAATTAGGGGAGAAGTCCCAAGACTTCTTAGGCCTCCTGACCAGTTTCATAGGAAATATCACCGTTGCTGAAAATGGGGGCGCTATGACGGTTGCCGACGTTGCTCAGCCTTATAATCCGGCGAATATATTAACCGTAAGTTCTTCTGCGGCGTATACGATGGCAGGCCCTCAGTATTGGAAGGGTGTTAACGGACAAGGAACGCTCACTTTAGAAGATTATGCTTTAACCATTTTGGGGAGTGGCGGAGATTATTCGGGAGCAATTTTTGGGAGTGGCGTCATTACCATGGATAATGCGAGTGGTGCGCAAACCTTTACGGAGCTAACATCCTTTACGGGGGATATCCAAGTTCTCCACGGCCTGTTGACAACGGGGCCTCTTTTCACAACAGGAACCCTTACCGTTAATGGGACTTATATGCTTTCTGGAGATCAAACATTCTCCGCTCTTTCTGGAAATGGAAACATTATTAGAAATGGCAACATGTTAACAATAACAGGTGAAAATAATTTCACTGGGAAGATGGACGTTGACTATCTAGAGGTCCCTTTCCCGCAAGGGTATTCTTTTACGGAAGAAGCGAGAAGGTATAAGTACGTCATGGGAACAGGAACGCTCATATTAGGTGACTCGACCTTAAGATTGTCGGAGGGAAGTGAAACGGAATCTTTCTCAGGCGTCCTGAGCGGTGCGTCAGGTGGTGTTGAACTTCTCGCGGGGGCTCACACTTTTAAGACACAACCCGGCTCAATCCTTGGTACTGTCACGTTAGCGGCGGGAACAAGACTTAATTTGGGCGATGCTTCAACCGAGAGTTATTTGAAGGTAGACGCTGTTTCTGGCGATGGCATGGTAAATATGGGCGAAAAAGGGACTTATGAAGTGGGCGGGGACCAGACAATAAGTGCGCTCGAAGGGTCGGGGACTTTGGATTTGAAAGGGTATACGCTGACGACCCGAGCGACGGAAGATTCGCCTTTCGCTGGAAAGATAACGAGTTTAGCCACAGGCGGCACCTTTGTTTTGGCGTCGGGAGCTACCCTAGCAGAAAGTTCGACTTATCTTAATACCGTAGAAGGTTCAAGCATTTATAGCCTTGGCTGGTCGAACACGGATCTTTTTGTAGGAGTGAAGGGCGGAGAGGGATTCTTATCTGTCAAAACAGATCCCAATATTACGCAACGCTCTTTGTATGTTGGAACTGGAGGGAAAGGAACGGTAAATTTTGAAGGAGGGCTTAGTTTTGTGGGAACATATCTTCATATTGGGAATAGAAACCTAGCGGGTTCTGTTGGAACAGTTAACGTGACTGGGGATATGACCTTAGGCGTAAGTCTTGATTTGGGATACAACGGAACCGCAGGAGGAACGGGGAATTTAACGGTTACAGGCGGCCTTACCGTCTCTTCCACTCTTAATATTGGCCGCGTCGGAACATTTTCGGCGGGATACCTCGCCGGAACGGGAACGATTGACTTTAAACAAAACAGTACGCTGACGCTGACGGGAACCGCCGACGGAACGTTCTCGGGTTTGATTAAAAGCTCAACGAACGGCTATGGAACGCTTATAAAAAATGGAACGGCGGCACAAACATTCTTGCAAAGCTTGACAAATTTCACGGGGAATGTCACCATTGAGAATGGAGCTTTGAGTGCAAGCCATTCTGCGGGCTTCACGGTTTCTTCCGCGAAAATTCTTACGATTGGGACCTTAGCGACGTCTGGGACTTTTAATGTCGCGGGGCTTTTAACAAATTCTGGTACCATCACCCTCACAAAAGGCACCCTCAACGCGCAGTCGGGGCTAGCCGGCGCTGGGCCTGTTACGGTGAATGGTGCGCTCGCTTTGAATGGAGCAACGGACCGAACATGGAGCGGCGCCTTGAGCGGATCGGGGCTGATCACGAAATCCGGGGCCTATGTACAAAATTTTACCGGAAATGTAACGAATTTCACTGGAAGTTTTCATGACGACGAAGGGCTTGTGAGCATACCAAGTAAAGCTGGGCGAACGCTTCCTTTGGGGCAAACGATAACGGTAGGAACTGCGTCTACCGAGGGGCATTTTTGCCTTGGTGGCCCCCTCGTGCACTATGGAACGATTACGGTTACGAAGGGCCCGATCTGTATGCGAGGGTTAACGGGAACGGGGAGTTTTGATGTGGGAGAAGAAGGGTCCCTCGGCCTTTATGCGAGTACGGCAGCGGTTTTTAATGGAACAGTGCGTGGGAGCGGACTTATTAATGCTGACCAAGGCGTAGGGCAAGACTTAACGGAAAGTTTGGTAGATTTCAAAGGAAATATCGCGCTGGCCCTAGGGACCTTGACGGTAGGCACGGTTTTGGCGGGAAACACGCTAACCATGAACGGTGGAGCGTACATCGCATCAGGACATCAGTCTTGGAAAAAGGTTGAAGGGGCGTCGGCCACTGCTGCCATAACGTTAGGCGCGAACAATCTGACTGTAGGCGGCGGCGCCTATAGCGGCTCGCTTTCAGGCACGGGGACGCTTACAAAAGAAAGCGAAGACGTGCAAACGTTTTCGGGGAATCTGACAGGCTTTACTGGCAATATAACGCTGGAAGCGGGAACGCTGACGGCAGGGGCGATTTCGGCTCGGGATCTCGAAATCAACGGTGGGACCTTTAACATTTCAGGCAATCAGACATGGCAATCTTTTAATGGAACCAATCCTGCGGGGAAGGTTAATTTGGGCGGAAAGACTTTAACGTTAACAGACGATGGGAGTTACCGTGGGGCTCTAGCGGGGGCGGGAATCATCAACAAGACAACAGGAGGGACGCAAATTTTAAGGGATCCGGCCGGATTTACGGGCAATCTGACGGTTGCTGCCGGGACAGCGGTGGAGACGGGAGCTATCACCAAAGCGAATATATTAACTGTTGGTGGAACGTATACTTTGTCCGGAAATCAGACCTGGGCGCAGCTTGTGGGAGCCGGGGATGTGAATCTTCAAGGAAATATTCTGGGGACCATGTCGTCTGCAGCGTCTCCTTTTTCTGGGAAGTTTATAAGTTTAGCCACAGGTGGCGGTGTCTTTATGATCGCGCATACCTATTTCAATACAGCAAAAGGTTCAAGAGTGTATGCTTTTGAAACGTTGGTGGGTGATACCGCAAATCACAATCTCTATTTGGGATATGGAGGGGGAGAGGGGTTCTTATCCTTTGGAACCCCAGGCTCCCTTTACACTAATCTGCTATCCCTTTACATAGGATACACTGGGAAAGGGACGCTAAATTGTGAGAATGGTTATGGCTATACCGTACCTCTTCGTATCGGGAATGAAAAGACAAATGAGACGGAGGGGACGGTTAATGTGACAGGAAATATGGTGCTAGTGTCACCTCTTGAGTTGGGCTACAACGCGACCGATGGTGGAACAGGGAATCTAACGGTAACAGGAGGACTTATTACTTCTAACACGATTCGTGTGGGGCGCGTTGGAACATTTTCGGCGGGATACTTAGCAGGCGCGGGAACGCTTGATTTCCTCCAAAACAGCCTGCTGACTTTAAATGGTACGGCCGACGGAGATTTTTCAGGCGTTGTTAAAAGTTCAACTGTGGGGAACGGGACGCTCTTTAAGGAAGGGCTCGCCAAACAAACGTTTTCAGGGTCACTTGCCAACTTCACCGGAATGGTCACGGTTTTGGCGGGCGAGTTGCTTGCGAGTCATGCGACGGGCCTAACGGTTTCTTCAGGAAAAACGTTTACTATGGGGGGAGCCTCTACCCCTGGAGTCCTTACGGTTTCATCCGGGCTTTTGACGAATAATGGCACAATAACCATTACAAAAGGAACGTTAAATGCTTCGGCGGGGCTAACGGGAGCCGGGCCCGTGGCTGTGGCAGGGACGCTTGCTCTTGCTGGGTCTGCGACGACAGTTTCAACCGGATCGGTTTCAGGAATCGGAAGGATCACGAAAGCTGGGAGTGGAACGCACACGTTTTCAGGAAACTTGGCAGGTTTTGCAGGAGATATCCTCGTCGAGGCGGGGATGCTGGTGGCGCGCGCGGTTTCAGGGAACCAATTGACCCTAAACGGGGGAACCTACAGCGCGTTGGGAAATCAAACATGGGAGACGATTGAAGGGACGGAGGCAAGCGCCGCGCTAACGTTAGGCTCCAACAATCTTACCCTTAACAAAGGAGGCGGTGCCTATGGCGGCTCACTTTCAGGAACGGGCCTGATCACAAAATTAGGAGACGCGGCACAAACGTTTTCAGGCGAGCTTAAAGACTTTACCGGCGATGTGACGGTTGAGTCGGGAACGTTGGCCGTAGGGGCGGTTTCGGCCAAGACGCTTACGGTTTCTGAGGGAACGTATAACATTTTAGGCGATCAGACTTGGAACACCTTTCAAGGGGCAAATCCGGCTGGGAGAGTCGACGTAGGAGGGAAAACCTTAACCTTACAAGGCGATGGAAGTTATGAAGGGGCCTTCGTAGGTGGCGGAACGGTCCACAAAACAACGGAAGGGACGCAAATTTTAAGGAATCCTGCAGGATTTACGGGAAATTTGACGGTCGATGCTGGGACAGTCGTAGAGACGGGAGCTATCACCAAAGCGAACGTATTAACCGTTGGCGGAACGTATACTTTGTCTGGAAACCAAGAGTGGGCGCAACTTGTGGGAGCCGGAGATGTGAATATTCAAGGGAATACGCTGATAACTATGGCGACGGAGGATTCGCCGTTTGCTGGGAAAATTATGAGTCCAGCTACGAGCGGCACCTTTGCCTTGATTGGGCATACCTATCTTAATACGAAAGAAGGTTCAAGTGTCTATTATTTCGACCGATCAGCCTATAGCGCGGCTTATAGTTTTGTTTTGGGCTATGGGGGGGGCGAAGGGTTTTTATCTATTGGTGGTGGCTGTCAAAACTATAACGCAGGCACATTCCGCGTGGGACATACCGGGAAAGGAACGTTAAATTTCCTGAAAGGTCTTACTTATGTAGGAACAGCTTTTCATATTGGTGATGATAGCAGTGCGGCTTCTGTTGGAATTGTTAACGTTACAGGAACCGCGACGGTAGGGGCAGCTCTGGCTTTGGGCTACAACGGAACTGCAGGAGGAATAGGAAGTTTGCTTGTTTCGGGCGGCCTTACGGTTTCTTCAACCCTTAACATTGGTCGTGTCGGAACGTTTTCGGCAGGTTCTTTGGCTGGGACGGGAACCTTTGCTTTCTTGCAAGACAGCACGTTGACTTTGGATGGGATAGCCAACGGGAATTTTTCAGGAACGTTCAGCAGCGCTGCAAGCGATTACGGGATGATTATTAAGAATGGAGCTTCCGCGCAGACTTTGAGCGGTGCGCTCCTAAATTTCGCAGGAAGTATGACGGTTTCTGAAGAGGGTGGGGCCATGACGGTGGCGGCTGTGGCGCGACCTGTGGCTCCGGCGAATATATTAACGGTTTATTCTTCGTATACCATGACGGGTCCTCAGTATTGGAAGGGAATCAATGGGGCAGGAACGCTCGCCCTAGGCAGTAACAATCTAACGATCCTAGGAGCGGGAGGAGTTTATTTGGGGGATGTCTCGGGAGACGGCGTCATTACTATGGATGATGCGGCGGGAGTGCAAACCTTACAGGGGATAGCCGATTTCACGGGGGACGTCAAAGTTCTCAGTGGAAAGTTGATAACAGGGGCTGCGCCAACACTAAGATCTCTTACGGTTGATGGAACGTATATGCTCTCGGGCAATCAAGCCGTTTACGATCTCTCGGGCAGCGGAACCATTATCCGAGATGGGCACAAGTTAACGATACTGGGGAGTAATAGTTTTACGGGAAAATATTGCACGCCCGATGGGAGGCCTGAGTTTCTTTATGTTCCTGATCCCGATGGCTATCCTCTAACGGCGTCGGAAGCGTATACATACGTCATGGGGCCTGGGGAATTGACGATGAATACCTATACGTTGACCTTAATGGAGGGAAGTGAAACGGAATCTTTTGACGGAATGCTGAACGGCGCTTCGGGGAAGATGACGTTTTGGGAGGGAGACCATACGTTTAAGACACAGCCCGGTTCGACGCTTGGCGCGGTTGAATTTGCCGATAAAACAAGTCCTGAACTTGAAGGATTTTCGAAGGAAGTCAAGCTTCATATAGGAACGGATGCAGCCGAGGGCTATTTGAAGGTGAACGCTGTTTCGGGTGAGGGCCTTGTGAACATTGGCGAAAAAGGGACTTATGAATTAGGCGGGAATCAGACAATAAGTGTGCTCGAGGGGTCGGGGACGTTGGATTTGAAGGGCTACAGTCTTACTACGAAAACGACAAGTCTTTCACCTTTTGCAGGGAAAATTACAAGTTCGGGGGGGCGTCTTACGCTAACAGAGGACATTTATCTCAATACGACAGAAGGTTCGAGTATTTATGTTCTTAGTCGCGTTGTCATGGGCCCAACTCTTTATTTGGGATATGACGGAGGCGACGGGTTTTTATCGATCACTGTCAAAGATACAGATACATACTTTGGTAATGGCGCTTTCCGCGTGGGGCATACCGGGAAAGGAACGTTAAATTTTGTCAATGGTCTTAGATATACAGGAACCGCTTTTCATATTGGCAATGAAAGCACCGCAGCATCCGTTGGAATTGTTAATGTCACAGGTACTATGTCGGTAGCAACAAATCCTGTTCATTTGGGATACAACGGAACTTCAGGCGGAACGGGAAGTTTGAATGTTTCTGAAGGACTAACTGTTTCTTCAGCTCTTAATATTGGGCGCGTAGGAACGTTTTCGGCAGGTTCTTTGGCCGGAACGGGGACGCTCGACTTTAAGCAAGACAGCACGTTGACACTGAATGGTACGGCCGATGGAGATTTTTCAGGGACGCTGAACAGCGCGGAGGCTGGTTACGGAACGCTGATTAAAAATGGAAGCGCGGCGCAAACGTTGAGGGGCCCCCTTACAAATTTCACCGGGAATATCACGGTTGCTGAAAATGGAGGCTCTTTGACCGTTGCGGCCGTTGGTCAACATGATGCTCCGGCTCATATCTTGACGCTCGGTTCTTCATCTGCGTACACGCTGACGGGCGCGCAGTATTGGAAGGGCATCGATGGGGCAGGAACACTCACACTATTAGAAGGAAAGAGTTTAACAATTTTTGAAGAGGGGGGAGATTTTTCCGGAAATCTTTTAGGAGCGGGTCTTTTAAGCAAAGAAGGGGAGGGCGAGCAGGTGCTAAGTGGCCGCGTGAATATAAAGAAAGTACAAATCATCAACGGCGCTCTCACGCTCAAGGCAGATTTTACGGAGACGAAAGATGTCGTCGTTTTGGGGCCTGGAACGTTGAATGTCCACGGGAATCTCGAAACTTTTGTCACCATGAAAGAAACGGCGCCGGTGCTTGGGATTTATGCGGATGGCGTGAAAGCGGCGATCCACGTCGAGGCCGAACAAGCGCTGTGGCAGATCTATGGAACGCGAGCCATGAATGTGGATTTGGTTCTGCAAAAAGATTTGGGGATTGTGATGCAGCTTGATGCGCTGGAGGCGGGCAAATCTTTGACGCTGAAAGGTGATGTTTCTGGAACGGGAAATCTTTCCTTGAGTGGCGGCGGGGAATTAAAGCTTCAAGGCTTAAGGGCGAAGAATTGGAAAGGGACGCTGCGTTTGGAAGATGGGCATGTCCTTGTTTCTGATCAGACCATTTTGGGAAGAGAGACGTCCTTCTTTGTGGCCCAAGACCAAGTTTTGGATTTTGTGTCGACGCAAGAAATCCAAACCTTGACGGGGCAGGGGAGGGTGACGTTTGCCGATCAAACGTTAACCTTACATCTGCAAAGCGCGTCCTCCATCGCTACGCCTTTGGTCGCCAATGCGAAGAGCAGCTTGGCCGTTTTTGGGAATGTGGCTTTCGAGGCGGGAACGCTCGCAGATTTCCATGGAAAACTTGAAGTGAAAGAAAACGGCGTTTTGGAGATTCCTTCCGACATGTCCGACGATGCGCGGTTCCATATTTGGAAAAATAGCAAAATTCTTGTCCCGCAGAATTTAACGTTGACGGGCTTGAAAGGGGAAGGGCTTTTGAAGGGAGAAAGCCCCGACGATGCGCTGCTGTCTCTGACGCTTCATGAGGCAGGGGCTCAAATCTTTTCGGGCGATATTCAAGGCTTTAAGCTGACGCTCCAAGGCGAACAAACCTTCCGTTGGGACGGTTCCAACGAAGCCAAAGCCCATACCGAAGGCATTGTTGTCGGCAACGCAGCCGTTTTAGTGTTAGGAGAGGGCGCCTTGCTGAACGCCGCAGAAACCTTGACGCTCGAAAGAGGGGGAACGGTCGACGTGAGAGGGAATCAAGCGATTGCAGGGTTATCGGGAGAGGGCGTCTTAAAATTAGGAGGGCGCTCCTTCGACCTAACGCTGTCGGAGGAAAACAATCGGTTTGACGGGATTTTGCAAGGGAAGGGGACCCTTTATTTGAAGACGACGGCTTCGGTGGAGCACGCGATCTTTTATCTTAACGGAGAAAACGTGAAGAATTTTTCCGGTCAAATTATCCCAGCAGAAAACGTGACCCTTCTCGGAATCGATGGAAATCCGCTTCCTGCTCCCGGCGTTTTTGTTTCGAACGAAACAAAGACTCTTTCCGCAGATACGGAAGCAACCGAAGATTTATTGGATGCGGGGATCCGTCTTAACGAGAAAACTCTGACATGGAAGACTTCGGAAGAGAGTACCTTTAATTATTCTTTGGAAGGACCTGGAACGGTGAGCGTACAAGCAAAGGGCACAGGTTCCCTTACTTTAGGCGGGGCGATGACCCATGTTGATGTGGATGTGGATGGGAAACTTGTTTTGGCTCCTTCTGCGAACGTAACCAACACGACGTTTCGTTTGTTTGACTGGGATATTTCCGAAGGAAATGCTACCTATTTGGACATCTATCAGCCGCAGAGTCTCGATGAGAATTCTAAAATTGTTGCCTCGACAGGAAAGCCCGTTCTGATGCTTAGGGAAGGCGGGGAGCTGAAGGCGAATATTGACGTTGCGAAGGCCTTACGCTTAGACATTCGGAAAGATATCACTTTTTCGGGGACAATAGCGGGAACGGGGCTTATTCAAAAGGCGGGAGCGGGTGCGCTCCTTCTTGCGACCCCAGTCACATCGAAAATGAATTGGGAAATCGAAGCGGGAAGCGTTGAAGGACACTTAGAGAAAGACAGTTCCGTTCTTATAAAAAACAACGCTCAGTTTGCTCTTAGCGCGGACCAAACGCTTAAAGACGTCATCAGTGAACCTCCGTCTTCGACCCTTGACGGGAGAGGCTATGCTCTCACTCTAAGCGGGGCAAGCGTTTTGGGTGGCAATGTTAGGAATGACGGTTCCCTGAATGTCTTACAAGCCTTGACGCTACAGAAGAACGAACAAAATTATGGAACGATTGATTTAGCCGAAGGGGCCCTTTTGACCCTGCAAGGGACGGATCAGGAAATGTGTATTTCGGGTTTTGGAACGGTCGTAAGTCCGGGAAGAGTCTTTTTGAATGTTTCGGGCGACGTTTCCTTTGCGGGAGACTGGAAAGGAAACAGCGACGTCATCAAAAGAGGTGCAGGAACGTATAGCGTCGGAGGAAATTATCAAAATTTCTATGGGACGTATACCGTTGAAGACGGAAGCGTGATTCTGACAGGAACGGCGTCTTTTGGAAAAAGTCCGATTCGCGTGACGCAGAATGCGGTTTTGGAAATTGCTAAAGAAAATGAAGAAGACATGGAACAGCCCTTTATAGGGGGCGACATCGCGCTGATGGAAGGAACGTTACGGATCAACAAAGATTGGAGTCGTTCTAAGGGAATCACAATTGAAACCGGACGCTTAGAGATCCTTGAAAATACGACGTTGAGTGTGGCTTCCCTTCAGTTTACCGGAGCAAAACAGCTGACGAAGGCGGGCGAGGGTCGTCTCCTTTTGAAGGGTGCACTCACCCAAGCGCCCACGCTGTTGCTTCAGGAAGGAACCCTTGTTCTCGAAAAAGAGGGGACTTTGGGCGCACTTGAGGGAGCGGGGCATATCCAAACCCAAAATAAACTCACGCTCTCCCTCCATCAAAATCAAGAGTTTAGTGGGACGTTGGAAGGCAATAAAACCTTGAGTCTTCAGGGCACAGGGGCATGGACCGTTACAAACGAACAGTGGAATGCGCAATGGACGGGCGCTCTCGATATCGGGCCCGACGCTCAGTTGTCGGTTGCGTACGCTACAACATTTGAGGCCCTGCGGGGGACGGGGACCGTTTCTATGAACGACAACAATCTAAAAGTGATGGTGGGCGAAAGTCAGAGTTTCAAGAACATTCTTTTGAATGCCGCGACGCTCGCGTTTGAAGGAAAGGGGCCCACTATGAAGACGGTACGCTTGATTTCAGAATGTGGGAAAAATGCGTTCAAGAAACTCCACGTGGGAGAAAACCTGTGCGTGCAGGTTCCTTTCGACGCGGATTGGGACGGCGTTCTTCTCGAAAAAGGAAGTCGCCTTGTCTTTGAAAAAGGGGCGCGCTTCACGCACTTAGAGGGAGAAGGAATTTTGGAAGCCCAGAAAGGCATGACGCTTGATACAAACGGCCAAGATCAGCGTTTCTCCGGAGATATTGTAAGTTTTTCGCCGCTGACTCTCAAGGGAGGAGGCTCGCTCACGTTGGATTCAACCCAAGAGGGAGCGCCAGCCCTTTTGTCGGCAACGGGATCGTGGATTTTGGCGGATTCTGTAGCTCTCCATGTGACCGAGGCTGTTCAACTGAATCCTCAGTCCAGCTTGGTTTTGAACGAACCCGAAAGCCAAGTGAGGATAGAATCCCCCCAAACGCTTACATCGGTCAGCGGAAAAGGTCAGGCTCTCCTTCAAGGGCAAACGCTCACGCTTTCTCAGAGTTTGAGTCAAGACACGGTGTTTTCTGGAGATTTTTCTGCAGGAAATATTGTGCTGAAGGGCGCTCAAAAATGGCATTGGGGCGGCGGTCGCAAGGCGTTTCAAGGGACACTTCGCCTGGAAGGAAAGTCTGCGCTCTTCTTTGAAGCCGAAGGAGAGCTGGAGGGGACGCGTATCGTGACGGAACCCGGGACGACGGTCACGTTTCAAACGTCCGAAACGGCAAGCGTGCTCGAGGGATCGGGGACGTTGATTCACACAGTGCCGTTCACCTTCAATCTTTTAGGACAAACCCGAACCTTTGAAGGCGATATAAAAGGAACGGGAGCGGTCACTCTTAAAAATGGGACGTGGCATTGGAAAGGAGGCGCCAAAACGCAAAGCGCATGGATCCTTGAAAGGGGCACGGTGCTCAATCTTGAGGACGGTGTGTCAGTGAAGGAGCCGTTGACGCTGAAGATAGAAGACGAAGCAACGCTCGCCTTAGGGGCCGATCAAAAGATAGCTACGCTTTTAGGGAAAGGAACATTAGATGGAACGGGGCACAAGGTGACGTGGACCTTGGGGCAAGCGGAAGACTTTTCGGGGACTCTTCAAAATGTGAGCCTTTTGACGCTTTCAGGAAGCAGCTCCTGCCTCCTACCACACCTGACGCATTGTTCGTCTCTTGTCCTTGAAAAAGGAGCGAAAGTCACGGTGCCTCGTACGCTTTCGGCAGAATTTGAAAATATGTCTCTCTGTCTTAAAGAGGAAAGAACCGCTCTGAGCCTGAGGAACGATACGACTTTCCGTCATTTGGAAGGCCTTGGAACCGTGTACGCCGGAGGGTACGTATGCACCTTGCGCGGCGGGGAAGGGGAGGGTGCTTCGGTCGTGTTTGGGGGCGTCTTTATCGGAGGAACGGTTTTGAATTTGGAGAGTTATTCTGCGGTTTTCAAGCAACTCCCAACGCAAAAAGCGCCGCCTAAGATCACTCTTTCTCAGGCGTCCGTCTTAGAAATAGAAGAATCGGAACCCAAAATGGACATTCAATTCCAAGTTTCCGAAGATTCGACTCTTTCCTTCAAGAAACCCGTGACATTCTCAGCGCTCTTAGGAAAAGGGAAAATTAAGACGCCGGAGCTCACCTTAGAAGCAGATGCGAGCGAATTGCAGATGTTCTGTGGGCGCATAGAAAGTCCGCTCCTCATTTTGAAGGGAGGCCCCTCCTCTCAGCAAATTTTGACGAGCGATGTCGTGGCAGAAGGCACGTCTCCCAAGGGCATTTTGAAAGTAATCGATCAAAATGTCGACTTAAGAAGCGCGAGCGTTTACAACCCCAAAACGATTCTCTTAGAAGGAAAGTCGACCTGGAATTTCCGCGAAGGAGTGTTAGGCGCTGACGTCGGATTTTCTTTGGCTGATTCCGTTCGACTCAATGTGCCTTCGGATTTTTCTTTGACGCAAACGCTGGAGCTTTGCAAAAAGACGCCCGCCTCTTCTGTGACGCTCAACGTTGCGGAGGGAGAAGCCAACTGGAAAGGCTATGTGCAAGGGATGGGCCAACTTTTCAAAACGGGAGCGGGGCGCCTTCGTTTTCAAGCGAAAAGCTCACTGCAGCAAGCCGACATCACACTTGAAGAAGGGGAGATAATGGTAGATGCCGGATATACCCTCGGAAAAGAAATGTCGCTCACACTCAAAAAGGGAACCAAAATGGAATCCGAAGAGACGTTGTCGCTCAAGGCGTTAAAAGGAACGGGAGTTTTGA